>CANLED010000288.1 GCA_947489175.1 Chitinophagaceae bacterium
GCCAATGGATTTCCACTGTACAACACACGGTACAATGTATCGATGAATGCAACCTGTGGATTTGAACCTAACATGGCAACTTGTGCCTTTCCGCGCTGAATTACAGACTTGAATAGCGTGGTGTCTTTGCGTGGTTCGTTTACATAAAGAAACAACAACTGAAACATTGTTTCGATGTCTTTCTTAGTGCTGCTTCCAGAAAACCCAGATGTGTAATTTGTGATGCTTGGAGCCAAAGAAACTGATTTTCCTGCAAGTGTTTTTTTGAGGTCGGTTGGACTAAAACCACCTACACCCATGCTTGAAACCATTGATGCGGCATTCTCCGCACTGTATTTATCCTTCACACCATAGTTGGTCAACCCACCATATCTTGATCCTGCAAATAGGATTTGGTCGTTTTTAAAATCAGTGATTTTCAAACTCACTTTCACGCCATTGCTCAACACCAATTCTGTTGTTCCTAGCACTGCATCCTTTTTGCTGCTGATCACTTTACCTGCTTTGGGCTCTTTGGTAAGCAACGCTGCTGCAATTGCTTTTTCTTCATACGCCTTGATGGTTTTGTCGTTTGCCTTGGCATCCAACAATGCAATGATGTTTTCTGATGTAGGAAGTTTTACAGTTGCGCTGGCTTCTGGACCCATTACATAAGAGAACCTGTTTTTTTCATTTTTGAAAATTTCTGCTACCGCGTTCACTTCAGCAATGGTAATTGTTGGAAGCAGCAATTTTACTTGTTCAAACTCAGCGCTGATGCCGGGAACAGATTCATTGTCAGTGAAATTTCTGATATACTCATCTGCAAAAGCAGCCGATTCTGTTTTATCGCGGTTGTTGTAACTGTTTTCGTAAGCGCTCAAGGTATTTTTTCTAGCACGCTCCAATTCAGCTTCTGTAAAACCGAATCTGATGGCTCTTTCTAGTTCTTCCAAAGCGGCATCCATTCCTTTTTTAATATCGTTTGTGCCTGTGCTTCCTTGAACGCTGAAGGAATTGTAGTTCTTCGCATAATTACCAAATCCTGCAAAGGCATAGAGAAATGGTGGATTTTCCTTTTGGGTCAATTCCCTCATCCTGCTTCCCAACATGGATGCATATAAGTTGTTCAACAATTCCTTTCTGTATTCGCCTAAAGTGGTTGCTTTTTTATAAGGGAAAGCTGGATAACTGATGTTGAATTCGAGGTTCGTCGCTTCTTTATCCGTTACAACCATGGCCTTGTTTTCAGTATAGGCAGGCACTGAAGCATATTCTCTTTTTCTTGGAGATGAAGGGTTTGTTAATCCCGCAAAATGCTTGGTGATCATTTTTTTAGCCTCTTCAGGTGAAATATCTCCAACCACCACAACAGCCATTAGGTCTGGTCTGTACCACTCCTTATAAAATCTTCTGATGGCATCCGGATTGAAATTTTTGATGATGCTATCAATACCAATAGGAAGTCTTTTTGCATATTTTGATCCTCTAAAAAGCTCTGGGTAAACTTTTTTGAACATACGCTCGTCACCACTTTTTCCTAATCGACTTTCTTCTAGGATGATGGCGCGTTCGCTGTTGATGTCTTCAGTTAGATAGGTAACATTGTGTGCCCAATCTTCCAAAATTTGAAAACCTTTTTCTAGGTTAGTAGGCTGACTGGTTGGGATGGGAAGGATATAAACAGTTTCATCAAAACTGGTATAGGCATTCAAGTCGCCACCAAATTCCACGCCGATTCCTTGTAGGAAGGAAACGATGTCGTTTTTCTTGAAATTTTTTGTTCCGTTGAAAGCCATGTGTTCAGCCATGTGAGCGAGACCTTGCTGGTCGTCATCTTCAACAATCGAACCCACTTTTACAATCAACCTAAGTTCAACTTTTTTCTCAGGTTTCTTATTTTCTTTGATATAAAAAGTCAATCCATTTGGCAGCGTCCCTTTGATCATTTTCGGATCTGTAGGGATGGGTTGATTCGGGTTGATTTGTGCAGAAATTGATGCAACAAAAAATAGAAGCAAGGTAGAAGTAAAAAACGTGTGGAGTTTTTGCATGTGAATTGTTTGAGACAACAAAGTTAGGAGGAATAGTTTAAGGTTGTTGGTTTAAGGTTTAATATGATGTTCTGTATTTTTAGGGGGATGTGTTGATACTGCTTAGTAACAAGGATTCGAATTCGCAGTTTTGTTCAACCTGTAGGGGCAGGGCTTGCTCCTTAAACTGTATATGCACCCTAAACAACTCAACGACTAAACACCTAAACATTATAAACCCTTCATCTTCCTATGCTCTTTAATCTTATGAGAACCATAAGCAGCTGCGGCTCCCAGTAAAATTGATAAACCCCCATCAATCGGAACCAAAGGGTCACTTGGGTCGGGTGGACCCTGGGCCATTAACAAATTTGGCATAACGATTGCAAATAATAATATCACAAAAACAAATAAATGCTTTTTCATCATTTAATTTTTTAGTTTTTAATAATGCTGCTTAACAAACTGAGCCCCTCGCCCTTTACTTGAACCCTGTACGCTCCTTTAGATATATCGTTGTCAAACACCATGCGTTGAGTTTTTGTTCCTCCCGGATGCTCAATAGTTTTAAAAAGCACTTGTTGCCCATTGCTGGCCGTGATGATGACCTGATAAATCCCTTTTGTTAGGTTGCTTAACTTGATGTTGAAGTCATTGCCCTCAGTCGGATTTGGATACACTTCCATGGATGGTTTGTTCTGGTCTATGGTGATATATGCTACTGGACTAACTTTTTCTTTTCCTGACAGTGGTAATACTTTTATTCTATAGTAGTTCGATCCCATCATCGGATTGTTGTCAACCCAGCTGTAGCTTGCTAGTGTAATTCCCTTGCCCAATGAAGCCACTGTGGCGAGTTTCACGAAAGTACGTCCATCTGATGAACGCTCTACATCAAAGCTCTTTAACTCTTCATCCGTTTTTACTTCCCAATCCACCTGAACGCTTTCGTTCTTCTTCGTGGCAGTGATTTTGGTGACGGTAAATGGCAATAAAACAGATGTTTTGAAGACTACTTTGAAACGATCTTTTGAAGAGCTGGCAGGGGTCGTAGTTACCGTGAATGGTACCGTCGTTGATTGTGTCAAACTTAATGGGGTTAAGGTATTGAGGTAGTTATCAATCAGCAATGGCTGCAACAATGTGCTACCAAAATTGCTTCCTTGGAACTGAAGTTCGTAGCTCATCACTTTCATAGCAGTCATGCTGATGGCAAGTGTATCGTTTTCACTCAGTGCTGCCCTACTTTCAATAGCCAAGTTTTGACCATTCCTTGTGATTGCAATGTTCTCGTCCCAGTTCGGTGCATCAACAGCATCATTACCATCCAAAGCCGAAGTGTACTGATTGTCAAACAACGCTACCGCACCGTCTGTTAAACGCTTGCTACCACTTGCTTCAGTATAATAAAGCGAGATCCTGAACTCTGGTATTGATGTCAACGTTGGTTCCAAATTTGGTTGATAGTTTTCCCACACAGGTGAGATTCCTTTAACCTTGGTACTTACAATATCTTCAACGGTCATATTTGCTTTGAAGATGCCATGGACATTGTTTCCATTTACGCCAACCTTATGAGATTCTTGTATACTCACTGATGCTGGACCATCTGCCGTGGTCGTTACAAAAAATGCTTGTCCACTTTGGATTGTATTTGAAGCCGAA
>CANLED010000289.1 GCA_947489175.1 Chitinophagaceae bacterium
AAATTTACCGACAAATTGCCAGAAAACTATCCGATACCAGAAGAGAACGTTCACGATACATCAATGAGTTTTTAAAGCCAGTCAAAGAGCGGTTAGACAAAGCGGGATATGATTATGAAATTTTTGGAAGGCCCAAATCGATTCATTCGATATGGAGTAAAATGAAAAATAAAAACGTTGCTTTTGAGGAAGTTTACGATCTTTTTGCTATAAGAGTTATCGTAGACACTAGCTCGGAGCAAGAAAAGGACGCTTGTTGGAAAATGTATTCTGTTATTACAGACATGTATTCTCCTTCACCAGACCGTTTAAGAGATTGGTTAAGCAATCCCAAGTCGAATGGATACGAGGCTCTTCATACTACCGTTATGGGGCCACAAGGGAAATGGGTTGAAATACAAATCCGTTCTAAGAGAATGAATGAGATTGCCGAAAAAGGATTAGCTGCTCATTGGAAGTATAAGGAAGGAGGGGGAGATGATGATCGATTTGATAAATGGTTTACACAAATAAAGGAAGTGTTGGGTAACGATGATATCAGCTCCATAGATTTCTTGCAAGATTTTAAAACATCATTTTTAGCAGAAGAAATCTATGTGTACACACCGAAAGGGGATGTTAAAATGCTACCTGTAGGTTCCAGCGCTTTGGATTTTGCATTCGCCATCCACAGTGCAATAGGGTCAAAATGCATAGGTGCAAAAGTTAACCATAAACTAGTTTCCATAAGCTACAAACTCCGCAGTGGCGATCAAGTTGAAATCATCACATCAAACAAGCAAAAGCCCAGCGAGGATTGGATTGCTTTGGTGGTAACAGCAAAAGCTAAAAATAAAATCAAAGACTCCTTGAGAGAGGAAAAGCGAAAAGTGGCTGAAGATGGTAAATACACAGCGGAGAAAAAATTCGCATCTTCAGGCATCCCTTTTTCTAGTCATAATGTTGAAGAAGTTACTGCATTTTACAAATTACCTTCTACGTTGGATTTGTTCTACCGGATTGCCATCAAACAAATCGACCTTAAAGAGCTGAAAGAATTTGTTGTGGTAGGGGATAAATTGCAACTTATAAAAACCCCAAAGGTTGAAACAGATAAAACTGAGATTCCTAACCAAAAGCATGAACCCAAAAAAGATACTGAACTTATTATTTTTGGAGAAAGCAGCGACAGGATTGTCTATACACTCGCAAACTGTTGTAAACCAATTCCTGGGGATGACGTTTTTGGATTCGTTTCAACGGGTAAGGGTCTGATCATTCATCGTACAAATTGCCCCAATGCAACAAGGTTATTATCTAGCTTTGGCCACCGAGTGGTTAAGACCAAATGGGCTAAAAACAAGGAAATTTCTTTCCTTACAGGGTTAAAACTTACTGGCTTGGACGATGTTGGGGTGATTCATAAAATCACAAACCTGATTTCAGGAGAATTAAAAATAAACATCAATGCCATAACAGTAGAAGCTAAAGAGGGTATCTTTGAGGGTAATATCAGGATTTATGTTCATGATAAAGATGAACTTGAAGTTCTTTTTGAAAAACTAAGGGATTTGCCTGGAATACAGTCTGTACAACGTTATGACTTAGAGACATAAAAAATATTTTTTTATTTTTCTACCTTTAGGTTCATTCTATTATTTTTGCCACTTATTACATAAATAAAAAGCTATGGTTGACGTACTCTTAGGTTTACAATGGGGCGATGAAGGGAAAGGAAAAATTGTTGATTTTTTTGCCCCTCGGTATGACATCATTGCGCGCTTTCAAGGAGGGCCTAATGCAGGGCATACTTTGTATGTTAATGGGGAAAAAATCGTGCTTCACCAGATACCTTCTGGTATTTTTCACGAAAACACTACTAACCTAATCGGTAATGGGGTAGTTCTTGATGCTGTTACTTTGAAGAAGGAATATGATAAAGTTGCTGCCTTCGGTGTTGATGGAAGAAAAAATCTTTATGTTGCTGAAAGAACACATTTAATTCTCCCAACACACAGGGCCCTCGACAAAGCCTCAGAATTGTCAAAGGGAAATGAAAAAATTGGTTCAACCCTTAAAGGAATCGGACCTGCCTACATGGATAAAACAGGCAGAAATGGACTGCGTGTGGGTGATTTACTGGATAAAAACTTTACTACGCAGTACATTAAACTACGATTGAAACACCAAAGACTGCTCGACTCTTTTGGATTTAATGAAGACATATCTGATTGGGAAGAAGAATTTTTTGAAGCTTTAGAGTTTATCCGCAGCCTTAAAATTGTAAATGGCGAATATTTTATCAATGATAAAATTCAAGAAGGCAAAAAAGTCTTAGCCGAAGGCGCTCAAGGCAGTATGTTGGACGTAGATTTTGGAACATTCCCTTTTGTTACTTCTTCAAGCACAATTTCTGCAGGCGTTTGTTCCGGTTTAGGCATCGCACCTCAAAAAATAAAAGATGTAATTGGTATAACAAAAGCTTATTGCACCAGGGTGGGCAGTGGTCCTTTCCCTACGGAACTTCATGATGAAACTGGCGAAAGGTTACGTAAAGTTGGTAATGAGTTTGGCGCCACAACCGGAAGGCCTAGAAGGTGCGGTTGGATTGATTTGGTTGCATTAAATTTTGCATGCATGATCAATGGAGTTACTCAGTTGGTTATGACTAAAGCAGATGTTCTTGATGCTTTTGAAGAGCTCTCCGCTTGTACATCTTACGGTATTGCTGGAAAGCAAGAAAGAGTCGTTCCCTTTCAAATGATGAAGTTGCCAATAGTACCTCACTATGTGCAATACAAAGGCTGGCAAAAAGACATCACCAAAATCAAAGAAAATACCGAATTGCCAGAAGAAATGAAAACATATATTTCATTCATCAATGAATATCTTGGTGTGCCAATAACATACATTTCTAATGGTCCAGAACGTGATCAAATTATCAAAGCATAGCAAATAAAGTATTTTTAAAAAATAGTTCAAAAAATATTTGGAGATTTAAAAAAGTCTCAGAAATTTTACACCTCAAACTTCTTGATGTTATGGCAAAGTCAGTAAAAGAAAAAAAAGTTACTCCTAAGAATCCTACAGCAGAATCAATCGCTAAACCCAAAAAAGCGGCAGCTAAATCTAAAGACATCGATGAGGATGATGACTTGGATTTGGATGAAGAAAAACCTACAAAGAAAGGCGGGGCTTCTGCAAATGAAGATGACGAGGATGATGACGTAGATGTTGAGGATGAATGGAATAAAGCTGAAGATGACGATAGTTGGGATCCGGATTTTCAAGAATTTGATGTGCCTAAATCTGCATCAAAAAAAGCTGGTGGAAAAAAAGCCGCTGATGATGATGATTTTTCAGTTGATGACGATTTTAAAGACCTAGGATTCTTTGACGATTCTAATGGTTTTGACGACGACGAGGATTTCTAGTTTTAGTAATTACTGTAAAATAATCTATTGTTTATTTTTTGACCTTTCAGTCAACTTAATCGGCTCTGTAAAGCTATTGTTGTAGTTTATGTTCTGTTGCATGATTAACATCACAGACTCTTGTAGAATTTGATTCTTTTTAACATTGAATTCTATTAATTTGTCTTTAGGTAACCGAATCGAATAAGTTCCTTTGATAACCGAATTGTCAAACGCAGGATTCCACCTACTAAATTGGGCATAATCTATTCCAAG
>CANLED010000290.1 GCA_947489175.1 Chitinophagaceae bacterium
TTTTTTGAAGCTTTACTGGTACCCACATTAGCATCATTTTCTTTAAGCTGAATCAATTTCCAGACATCCATCCGGATTGCCGAAAGTTCTGGTCCTTTTGTTGATACCGATAAAATAGCATCGTGTGGTGATTTTGCCGATGCTGTTATCATCGGCCAAGCATCTTTTCCGTCTATTGGCAGGCTTTGTTTTAATTCCCCTCCCGCCAACTTGATTAGTGTTGGGTACCAATCAATCACATGCATCGGTTCTATAACTTTTTTTCCAGCTGCTATTTTCCCCGGCCAGCTTGCAAATGCAACTCCCCGGATTCCTCCCTCATATACAGTGGCTTTAAAATCGCGTAGAGGAGAATTATCGCCTGGGGTTGGACCACCATTGTCGCTAGAAAAAATGATGAGCGTATTTTCTAGCATCCCTTGTTTTTTGAGCGATTGCACAATTTTACCAATAGCATCATCCACCGCACTGAGCATTCCAGCTAGCTTTTGTCTGTTTCCTGTTAATTGCGGATAGCGTTTTAGGTATTCCTCTGGAGCTTGAAATGGACTGTGAACACCATTAAAAGGAACATATAAAAACAAGGGTTTATGCTGGTCTTGAGTTTCAATGGTTTTGCAAGCTTCCTCAGCTATGAGTGCTGTTGAATATCCCTCTTCTTTGATGGCAATTCCATTTCTATACCAATCAGACAGATTGTCTCGCGTATGTGTGAAATAATCAATGTTTCCATAAAAATGTCCGTACTGAAAATCAAACCCCCTAGAATTGGGTTGATAAGATTTTTCAGATTCACCCAAATGCCATTTTCCCGTGATGGCAGTTTTATACCCTGCATCTCTTAGCGCATCCGCCAAAGTGCGTTCGTTTAAAGGCAATCCCCACTTGGCTCCTGGCGTAATCACACCATAAACACCCGTTCTTGTTGGATACCTTCCGGTTAATAGAGCTGCCCTAGTTGGTGAGCAAACTGGCTGCACATAATGATTTTGAAGAATCGTTCCGGAGGCAGCCAGTTTATCGATATGAGGTGTTTGAATGTCTTTTCCTCCATTGAATCCGCAATCTGCAAATCCCAAATCATCCACCAATAAAAAAACAATGTTGGGTTTCTTCGTTTGAGCTGAAGATGTAAAGTTGAAAATTAAACAGCAAGTAAAAAGAAGGAAAGAAAATCTGAATTTCAAAGTGTATTTTTTTGTCTTGTTAATGTATTTTAAATACGTCCTAAATTACATGGATAAATGTCAACATTTTCTTAATTAAATTTTTGTTATTCTGAGCAACCCGGGGAAACTCCAATTAAAAAGTAGTAACTTAATTCCTTCATTTGACCAACTGAATGTGTTATAGGGAGACCCTAAAAAAAGATTATGACGTTTAGTAAATAATTTTCCCTCACCTTCTCTCGAAGAGGAAGGTGAGGCTTTCTCATCTTAATAATGCATCCCCGTCCCCTTCGGGAGACGGGGATGGGAAGAAAAATAGCAAAGTTAACAATCTGACTTTCAATGAATTACAAATACGTCATTATAAGACAACAACTAAATATCTTCAGCATGAAACAAACTCGTTTATTACTGACCTTGATTTTCGTAAGCTTTTCAATATTTTATTGTTCAGCACAAACTATTGCAACCTTCAGCGTAAAGCTTGACAAAATTTCAAACGCCATAGATGTGCCGGCCAGCATCAATCTGGATGAGGTTACATTTCTATCAGACACCTCAATAGCCTTGTTCGAGGTTCAAGGGAAAAATCAAATTCCTGTTCCCTTTCAAATCAAACAGGAAGGTCACCGTGTGATGTATTGGTCGATTTCCCCATCGGGCAAAACCAATTTTACGTATGTGTTGGCAAAAATTGCACCTACATCTTTCAACTTCATTTCAGCTGTAAACGACGGAAGTTCCATCACCATCACATCAAATGAAAAGCAGTTGCTGCGTTATTACAATACCACCGTTTACCCACCTGCTGGCATCGATTCTGTTTATAAGCGAAGTGGTTTTATACATCCGTTGTGGACGCCCCACGGGCAGGAGCTGACAAGGATTCAAGCACCCGATCATTATCACCATTATGGAATTTGGAACCCATGGACACATGTATTGTTTGAAAAAGATACGGTTGACTTTTGGAATTTAAATGCAAAGCAGGGGACTGTCCGATTTGCCAAAATGGTTTCAAAAACAAATGGACCTATTTTTTCTGAATTTGAAGCATTGCATGAGCATGTTGTTTTAAAAAGAGGGGCTCAAAAGGTTGCCTTAAATGAACTTCAAACAATACGGGTGTATCAACCGGATAAAAACAACGATTATTATATCGTAGACATCACCTCCCAGATGAACTGTGCCACCGAAAGTCCATTTTTGATTCTTGAATACCGCTACGCGGGAATGGGATGGAGAACCACAGGATATTGGAACAATACCAACTGTGAAGTGCTCACATCAGAAGGTAAAACGAGAAAGGACACCGATGGAACAAGGGCAAAATGGTGCATTGTTCAAGGGGAACTTCCAGGAAACGAGAATGGAGGCATTGCCTTTCTTTCATATCCAGCCAACTACAATTTTCCGGAACCCATGCGGATTTGGACTTTAAACACAAACGTGCGGGGGGATATGTTTTTTAGTTTTGCACCTACCAAGGATAGAAATTGGTTGTTAGAACCCGGTAAAACCTACGTTCAGAAATACCGAATGGTTGTTTTCAATGGTAAGTTTGATGCAGCTAAAGCCGAAAGTGCATGGCAGACTTATGCCAATCCACCTAAAGTTTTGGTAACAAAAAATGGAATGAAATAATTTCTACACTTCAATAGAAAGTAAATATCAAAAAAAGCACTTATTTTTAAGGAGCCATAAACCATCTACAATGAAAAAAAATGAAAAGTCTGTAAGCAGGAGGAATTTCCTCACTACTGCAGCAAAAGTTACTGGAGGATCGATGATCTTCAGTGGAATGCCAACGATAGTTCCTGCCAGTGTTTTTGGTAAGAACGCACCCAGCAATTTAATTAATGTTGCCTCAATTGGATGTGGTAGGATATCAACTTCACACGACATGAGCGGAATCGCAAAATACGCTGGAGCAAGGATCATGGCGGTGTGCGACCTCGACAAAAAAAGAGCTGATGCCGGTATCGCTGCCGTTAGAGGTAACTATGTAAGAGGCGCAGCTTTTAACGGAGGATTGAAAGGAGATTGGGATATCAAGGTATATTACGATTATAAGGAAATGCTCCAAAATAAGGACATTGATGCAGTTCATATCAGTCTTCCTGATCATCACCATGCCATTGTAGGTGTGCATGCAGTTAATGCAGGCAAGGATGTTTACCTTCAAAAACCAGCATCACTCACCATTGAAGAAGGAAGGATTTTAGCCAATGCCGTTAAAAAAACTGGCAGAATATTGCAAATGGGAAGCCAGCAGAGGTCGGTTGACCCATGGCCTCAATTCAAAAAAGCATGTGAATTGGTAAGAAACGGCAGAATAGGACAGTTGGTAACCGTTGAAGTTGGCTTGCCCGGTGATCCAGGCGGTGGCATCAAAACCCAAATGGACATCCCATCAGATTTAAATTATGATGCATGGCTCGGTGCAACACCCGAGGTTTACTATACAGAAGACAGGGTGCATTCTCAAGTACCGGGAAA
>CANLED010000291.1 GCA_947489175.1 Chitinophagaceae bacterium
CAACTACACATTGTTTATAATCACGATAACGTCATTACCCTTTTTTTAGGGTCCCCCTATAACACATTCAGGATGACAAAAGAGGACCTCACCTTCCTCTTCGAGAGAAGGTGAGGGGAAATAATTTACTAAACGTCATACCCTTTCAAAAGACAGGCATTGAAAAATAAATAAGAAATCGAAAAGACTTAAAAGCCACCATGCTTAGCAGCTTTGCGAAAAGCAACCGTGGCTAACATTCCCAACAATGAAAAGCCAGCAAGCAGTCCAAAAACTTTCATGTGTCCTGGTTCTCCGGGTGACTGATCCAATAAATTACCAATCAAGGGTCCAGAAAATATGTCTGGCGTATAGCCAATGAAGCTGACAACGCCCACGGCTGTTCCAGTTAACAAAACAGGAATATTTCCTTCCTCCAATACCGCAAAATATACTGCTCTAGCAGCATAAGTGCCCAAGGCAGACAAGGCAACGCCTAAGAAAAATATTGTATTCAATCCTGGGTCTATAATGCCTGAAGCAAAAACCAATGAACCTAACAACAAGACAACAAATCCCCAAAAGAGCATCAAAGATCCCCTGGTTTTATCAGCCATAAAGCCAATCAATACACCCACAGCGGGACGTAAATATAAAAGCAATGACCCAATTCCAGCGGCCTCAATTTCATTATAATGCATCACTTCTTTGGCGTAGAGTGAAAAAATATCGCTCACTTTATATCCCATGTAGGCACACAATATGATAAGTGACAGCCACCAAATCGAAGGAATTTTTAATACCTGCTTGAAATGAGCCCAGACGAAAATAGCGTTAACAGGCACTTTTTTGACTGTACTAGTTGACTTGTCCAAGAAAATAAAGACGAGCACACCAATTATTCCAACTGTTGCCGAAGTAAATAAAATCACTTCTTTGAATGCATTTTGACGACCAATTAAGTTTAGGTTTAACTGGTTCGAGACATGATTTGCATAAATCCATACACCCAATGAGCTTAGGATTGCTGCCACCAATCCCCTTCCTCCATCTAACAATCCAAAGGCGATACCTTGATTGTCCGACCCACCCCAAATTCTTGTCTGCTTGATGATAGCTCCCCAAAAAAGAAATACTGTTGTAAATCCCCAATAACCATAGAGCAGTTGCATGCCGATGTAAGTAGGGTAAAATGACATCCAAACGCCACCCACTGATGTAAGAACTAAGGCAATCGACATTAAAATTCTCGGAGAAAATTTATCAGCAAGGGTTCCACCAAAGAAGTAAGAAAAAAAGGCAACGATGCCATACACTGAAAAACAAATACCCAATTGATAATTGTTCAACCCAAATACTTCCAAAAAAGTAGGACGAAATACGCGTTGAAGCACAAATGGCAAGAAAAAAGCTGCTTCTCCTGCCAATATGAGCAAAATAAGTCCATTTACAGATTTTCTTCCTCTCAAAGGATTGCTCATAATAGCTACTTTAGTATTAAAGCTCTTTATATTTTGAGGCGGTAAACTACATAAAAACTAAGTAAGAAGACAACATATTTTTAGGTGTTTGAATTTTTTACTTTTAGATTAATTTTTTCTTGATGAAAAATTCGGTACTACATGTACAACCTCAACTAAGCGCAAGATTTTATAAAGTATAACAATGTGATTTACATCACATTATTACTAGTTTTTATTGCATAATTTCAATGTTAAGTAAACAAAATGAATGCCTAAAATTGGACTTAAAGAAAATTGGAAACAGTTCACCATTCTTGTGATTGTTAACGCTTTTGTTGGTGGAATGGTTGGTATGGAACGAACCATCATACCACAATTTGCTACATCCGAATTCGGTATTTCTTCCAAGACAGCCATCCTTTCTTTTATCACAGCATTCGGAATTTCAAAATCACTTACCAATTACCTAACAGGGCGTTTGGCCAATAGGTTGGGAAGAAAAACACTGTTGATTGTAGGTTGGATAATTGCCATACCCATCCCTTTTTTGTTGATGAATGCCAGCTCATGGAACTGGGTTGTTTTTGCAAATGTTCTCTTGGGAATCAGTCAGGGCTTGACTTGGAGCAGTACCGTGGTGATGAAAATCGATCTGGTAGGAGAAAAAAATCGTGGGTTAGCCATGGGGCTGAATGAGATTGCCGGATATTTCGCTTTGGGCATTGTTGCCTTCATTACTGGATACATTGCAAACAAATATGGGGTTACACCTTATCCTTTTTATGTGGGTATTTTCATCTCAATTGCAGGACTTCTAACAACGATATTATGGGTGAAGGAAACACAGTATTTGCTGAAACTAGAATCAATAGAAAACAAAACGGCATCATTGAATAAAGTTTTTGTTGAAACTACCTTTAAAAACAAAACACTCAGTTCTGTAACACAAGCCGGATTGGTGAATAATTTAAATGATGGAATGATCTGGGGATTGTTGCCCATGTTATTGATTTCATTCAACCTCAATAGCTTGCAAATAGGGTGGGTTACAGCGATTTACCCAACGGTATGGGGTGTCAGTCAACTTTTTACAGGAAAGATGGCTGATCACTATTCCAAAAAACGGATGTTGTTTTGGGGTATGTTGCTGCAAGGAATTGCCATCATGATTCTTCCTTTTGTAACAGAATACAGCGTGTTGATTATTTTGAGTGCTGTATTAGGCATCGGCACAGCCCTTGTTTATCCAACATTTCTTTCAACAATAGCAGAAGCAACAACACCCACACAAAGAGCTGAGAGCATTGGAACTTTCAGGCTTTGGCGCGATTTGGGCTATGCCATTGGTGCGATAATTTCGGGCATTGCTGCAGATGTTTTTGGTGTAGAATATGCAGTTGTTTTGATCGGTATCATCACCGTCATTTCGTCCATTATCATACAATTGAGGATGCCATCAACCATACAAAAAACTGTAATCAGGGAATGTGTTGACATGGAAGAAGTGGTTTCTCATCTCAGCCAATACCAGTTAATTGATATTAGAAGCAAAGAAGAATTTAACCAGTTGCATATTGCTGAAGCGATGAATATTGGATTTGAAGAATTGACAAAGAATACAAAACTCATTGATAAGCGTAAAGTCATTGTACCTGTTTGTGGAAAGGGCGGAGGTCGATCAGCTGATGCAGCTAAGCTGTTGAGAGAAATGGGATATCAAGCCGCTTGGCTCTGTGGTGGAACCAGTAAATGGGTTTCAGCCCATGGATAAATTAGCGTTAAATCAATAAAAATAATTCTGGTAAAACCCTCTTGTCTTTAGCGTATTTACATTTATTCGTTTGGATTTATGTACTTGATTACACTTTTTCAAATGAATAAATGTAATTTCATACACGAAAAGCTAAGGATATGGAAAGATTGTTGTTAAAAAAGTTAGTTCAATGGAGGCATAAATCAGACCGTAAGCCATTAATAATTCAAGGTGCTCGACAGGTTGGAAAGACATGGCTCATGAAAGAGTTTGGATTAACCAATTATAGAAATGTTGCCTATGTTAATTTCGAAACGGCAAAATCGCTGCGTACCATTTTTGAGAGTGGATTTGAAGTACCTAAGTTGATATTGGCTTTAAAAATTGAAACGGGCATTGATATTATTGCGGGTGAAACCTTGATCATTTTGGATGAAATTCAAGAATGTGAATCAGCCTT
>CANLED010000292.1 GCA_947489175.1 Chitinophagaceae bacterium
GTGGTTGATTTTCATGGCTGTGAAAAACACCCAAAGAATATTTAAAATAGGATAATGCATTGAAATATTCATCATAGATATAGGGTTCGTTTGATTCGAGTACGGATTCGATCCTGAATAGTTTGAATACATTGGTTTTCTCTTCTGTCCGAAGCTCTCTGGCATGTGCAACCATGTACCATTTGTTTCTGTACTCCTTCAATAAATATGGACTGATGGTTCTGGTTTTCAACTCTCCCTCAAAAGGTTTGTACCTGATGGTGAGTGATTTTCTTTCAATAATCGCCTTATAAATAATATGCAACCATTTTGCGCCCGAATCAAAACCACCCTCTCCAATTTGTATGTAGTTTGAGCTATCTGTATCAAAAGACCTTAAGACGGCACTTCCCATTATTCTTGTCGAAATTTCATCAAATTGATCGAAAAATGGCGTCCCCTTTAATATAGAAAGCGTTTGGCGGGCGACATCCAGCACATTCCTTTCTTCATCATTGATGGCGAATTTGTCGATAGAATCATTGGAGTCCTCGTATTTGAATTTTCCGTCTTTTTCAATGATTGTTACAGGGTATCCGTTTTGAATATTTTGAATATCGTTCCGAACAGTACGATCGGTAACCGGGCCCTTTCCATCGTCTTCCAAACTACGATTGATTATTTCAGTCAAGTCTTTTATGGAGTATCCATGTTTAGACCTCATGTACTTGTCAATGATCTTGAAACGGTAGTCCTGGTTTTTGTTTTTTGGCATAAGCAAATATTGAAATCTTTTTTCGAAAAAAACCAAGGTAGGTGATGAAAAAAATAAATCACCAAATTCTTAACGAATCGACAAGGTTCTGAAATAAAATTTCACACCCAACCCCAATATTGCACGTCCACCAAACTATTTCACGATGTGCAACACTACCATCTACACCTCCATTCTTTCGGGCATTCAGTCTGCAGTAAAATCAACCGAAGATGTTCCGTTCAACAACGAACTTGTTGACGAACTGAAGGAAAAGGTTGAGCCCATCGCCAGCTTTTATGGTATTACACATCCCGAAGCGATACTTTTTGCTTATTTTTTGAATGCTTACATCAAAGACGAGGTGGCCTCAAGGGATTCAATTGTTTCCCATTTTGGCAAGGATATTGTTGCGATTGCAGAAGTGGATTTGATCATCAGGTCTCTCGCTGATAAAAGGCTTGTCATTATCAAAGGAGTCAACAAGCGATTTAAATTTCATTACAAATCAGTATCTGCCAATCCTAAAGCGGTTATGGCGATGACCGAAGGGGATATTGCCGTTATGGAAATGCAGAAAGTTGAAACCTTTTCTGATTTGCTCATGGATTTCAACGACCTGTTGATTCAACGCATTTATGAGAATATTTCGACAGATGAGCTGATCTTGGAAGCCGAAAAACTGCTCCATCTCAATGATCATTTGGACGAAGTGAAATGGATCATTTCTCGAAAAGACCTCACTGGGATTGACAGGATGATTTTTTTGAATATTTGCGTTGAGCAAAATTCAGGCGAGGATGAAGTGGAGTTGGATAAAATGCTGAAGGAGGTTGTTGACTCCAATGCTTTGAAGATGAAGTTCAAACAATCTGTCAAGCAAGAAAGATGCATGCTGATCAACAACAATTATATCACCATGGTAGGTGATCTTTTTGGCATGTTTACCATGGCTCAGTTGAGCGAAAAATCCTTGGATAAGTTGTTTGGTTATATGAAAGACATCAAAAACAAGAACTTCCATCCAAGAATGGGTGTCTTTATTTCTCATGATGCAATTCACGAAGAAAAACTTTCTTATAATACCCTTGAACATCAGAAAATAAAAACATTGATGCATGCTTTGCATGAAGATCATTATCCAAACATCACGGCACAAATGGTAAAAAACAACATGAGGCCCGGGTTTACGGTACTCATGTATGGACATCCCGGTACAGGAAAAACTTCTAGCGTAAAAAGCCTGGCCCGGGTAACTGGCAGAAATATATTCATGGTCGACATTCCGAAGATCAACAGCAAATGGGTTGGTGAAAGTGAAAAGAACATCGCCAAGATATTTGAAGAATATAAACAGGCCAGAAGGCAGTTTGACAAAGCGCCAATTTTGTTGTTCAATGAAGCGGATGCCATTTTTGGAAACCGTTTACAGGTGCAATCGAGTGTGGACAAGATGAAGAATGCCATGCAGAATATCCTCTTGCAAGAGCTTGAAGATTTTGAGGGTATATTTATTGCCACCACCAATCTTGCCGATCAGTTGGATTCGGCATTTGACCGGAGGTTGCTTTATAAATTGGAATTTAAAAAACCTGAAGAGGCTGTGCGCTATGAGATCCTTCGCAACTCATTTCCATCTTTTGATGAAGTGTTGCTGGAAACTGTAAACAGGGACTATCAGTTGACGGGAGGGCAAATCGCGAATATCAAAAAGAAACTCCTGGTGAAGGAGATGCTTGAGCCAGATTTTGAACTGGAGCCTGAACTGTTTATGTTGTGCGAAGAAGAGTCATCATGGAGAAAGTCTGATAAGAGGATTCCTATTGGATTTAATGTTGGGATGGGATTGTTAAAATCCAAATGAGTTAAAATAATTCACCAGAGTATTGAAATAAAATTTCACACTTGAGCCCCATATTTGTTATTCCCAACGTAAATAACAAATATATATATGTCTCAATCAAACGTTCATGTGCCCACAACCGACAAACACCAGGAAGCTTTCAACAAGCTAAATGCCAAACAGCAGGAAGCGGTGCTTCAAATCGATGGTCCGGTCTTGGTACTCGCTGGTCCGGGTACCGGCAAAACCGAGGTGCTCGCCGTCAGAATTGGGCAAATCCTTAAACAACAGGATGTATATCCATCCAACATTCTATGCCTAACCTATTCTACTGCTGCTGTGGAGGCCATGCGCAGCAGGCTTCGAACACTGATTGGCACTTCGGCAGATGAGATTGCGATCAATACGTATCATTCGCTTTGCAACAGACTTATCCTTCAAAATGCAGAAGATACCTTCAGGGGAAGAACCCTGATCACTGATGCACAGCGGCACATGCTCATTGAAAAGTTGATTTATGATCACCTTTCCCCTTCGGATAAAAACTTCCTGAAACCAGCATCCTCCTCAAGGATCAACGACCTGTCCAGGATATTCCAAACACTCAAACAGGAAAACATCACCAATGAGGATCTGGTTCGGCATGCCGAAAACTGCATCAATAATATCCTGCCTTTGGAGGAAAAGTACATCAAAAAGAATGGCGAATTGAATCAAAAGGGCAAGGAACTGAAATCCCGTATAGAGAAGTTTGCAACAGATATCCCCAACATGTATGAGGATTACAATCGTCAACTTGATGAGCGGAATAAGTATGAGTTTGAAGACATGTTGATTGAAGGGGTTTTGTTGTTAGAGTCCAATAATTTGCTGGCCACTCGTTTGCAAGAACAATATCAATATATTCTGGTGGATGAATTTCAGGATACCAACCTCAAGCAACTTGCCCTGATCAATCAACTTTGTTCAAATGTGATGGAGCCCAATATTTTTGCTGTGGGCGATGATGATCAGTGTATTTATAGGTTCCAGGGAGCAAGCCATCAAAATTTTGAATGGATGCGCA
>CANLED010000293.1 GCA_947489175.1 Chitinophagaceae bacterium
TGTTCCCGTGGCTCGATTAAGAAAAGAACTTTAAATTAATGAAGATGACAGAACCTACCTCTCAACCACTTTTTTCGAAAAACTTGGTTGTTGCTTCCAAATTTTTTTCGATTTTATTTCACCCACTTTTTTTGGGTGTTCTGATGGCAGCTTATCTAATATATTTTCATCCATTATATTTTTTAGGGTTTAGTGAAAAAAGTAAATTGTTAAAGCTGCTGACAGTAATCAACAACAATGTTTTCTTTCCATTGATTGTGGTTGCTTTGCTGAAAGGACTGGGGTTTAGCAAATCTGTTCAACTTAGAGAACAGAAGGAAAGAATTGTTCCATATATCGCCAGCATCACTTTTTTCTTCTGGACTTATTATGTTTTTAGGACTCAGCCTGAAACACCACGTATGCTTGTTAATATGTGCAGGGCAATGTTCTTCGCTTCAAGTGCTGCATTGATCATGAACAATTATTATAAGATTAGCATGCATACAATTGCTTGTGGGGGTATGTTAGGACTTGTGTTTCTTACCATTAGCGATGGCTCAATGTCTTCCGGTATTCCAATGATTGTTGGTCTGTTGATAACTGGTATTGTTTTTAGTTCAAGAAAAATCGCATCTAATCATACTTGGTTCGATTTAATAACCGGATTTTTGTTGGGCTTCTTGTGTCAAATTACGGCACTCTGGTTTTAAAAAAAAGAGACCCGGCCTAAAAAGGCCAGGTCGGATTAACCATTCTAAGATCCCATTTTAACCATTAATAATTTCTGATTTTTTCAAATATTTGTTGTCTGGATAGTATGCAAAGAGCAAACTACCACCTTTAATTTTGTCAATTATTTTAGTGCTCATTTTTTGAGGAAGCGCAGGGCATCCATAGCTCCTGCCTAAATATCCCCTTGAATAAATTGTTGACTCATTGGCATACGCTGCACCATGTATTACAATCGCTCTTGCCAATGCCTTATCATTAATCCCAGCTTCTATACCTTTCAGTTGTAAAGAATAGCCATTTGAACCTGCATAAGTTGAGCCGGTTATGTAAAAGCCAAGACTGGTTTGATGTGAATTCATTTTGTTGGAAAATTCACTCGCAAATTCTTGTCCTGAATTTCTTCCATGTGCTACTACAGTTTGAAATAGAATTGTTTGTGATTTTAAATCCACAACGAACATCCGCTTTTCACGTGATGATTTAGAATAATCAATGATGGTTAGAATGCTATCTGCATTGAGTTTGCCAATACTATTTAACTTTTCAAAACCATGGTATGCCAATATGAAAACTGATTCTGGAAGTCCCTTAGCGGATAGAGATAATTTATTGTATAAAACCTTTTCTGCAGTTTTATTCAACTTGCTAGAAGCAATCTTGTTGTGTGAGACGAGTTCTTTGAAATTTGTATTTTTCGCAACAGACGCGGCGAATGTGAAGGATAATATAGATATAGAAATGACTAACAGGAACATTCCTGTATTTATTCTTTTCATTGGATAGGATTTGGATTTAGACATCTTCATAACGGGTTTTAAAGTGTGATATTGTATTTGTGTATTTTCTAGGATTTTAAACTTGGATCAACAGTTGCAATCAAATTGCTAAATGAATCCTTGCAAAGTAAACGTTACTTTCTCTTGATAGGTATGCTGTTAGTGCGTTTTAACATTATTTGAAACTTAATTTAATCAGGTTTTAACAAAAATCTGTAAAAAGTTCAATTAGTAAGAGCAGTTAGTAACTTTATCAATAAATGTGCTTCAACATTTTGAATGATAGTGTGTTATGTTAAATATGAAATACTACTCATTAAATGAGATAAATTCTTGGGAAAGATTTTATAGGGCCAACTTTATCAATTCACTCAGCGGCTTCAAGCCAGTAAGCTTGATTTCTACATTGCACAAGTCGGGATTGCCTAATTTGGCAGTTTTTAGCAATATCGTTCATCTTGGTGCAGACCCAGCATTGATTGGGTTTATCAATAGACCAAGACAAGCAGCTCCTCACACGATAACTAACATCGAAAATTCAGGGGTTTATACCATCAACCATGTTCATCCTTCTTTTGTAGCGAAGGCTCACCAAACCAGTGCTAAATACGCTGAAGGTGTTAGCGAGTTCGAAGAAGTTGGATTAACACCCGAGTATAATGATGGCATTGAGGTTCCCTTTGTATTGGAAAGTTCAGTAAAATATGCACTCTCGCTTTCAGAAATTATTCCTTTAAAAGAAAACGGAACGTTTCTTGTGATAGGAAAATTAACACACGCTTATGTCTTGCCTTCAATTGTTGAACAAGATGGTTTCATTGATTTAAGCAAGGCTGAATCAATGGTGAGTCTGGGTATTGACGGATACACCACTACCGGCTCAATTAGCCGATTTGATTATGCAAAACCTTGAATACAGTGTTTAAGGTTTATGGTTTAAAGTTGAAAGTTTAAAGGTGGATACTCATTTATAAAC
Organism: Chitinophagaceae bacterium; assembly: GCA_947489175.1. Taxonomy (GTDB): domain Bacteria; phylum Bacteroidota; class Bacteroidia; order Chitinophagales; family Chitinophagaceae; genus Pollutibacter. The sequence continues at coordinate 2,467 of CANLED010000293.1, forward strand.
TTTTAAACCTTCAACTTTAAACTATATGACTAGTTTTCAACTTTAAAGTCAACCACAACCACTTTCTCTACATGTGGGCCAACTAGATTTTTAAACTTAACATGTGCAGGATGATCTTGATAGACACCGTCACGGTCTTCTGTACTAGCGAAAGTAACCACAAAGCAATGAGTAAGTCCTTGGTCTTGGTGCTCTGGACTAACATTCAATCCCCATTCAAATGCTTTGATTACTGGAATTTCTTTTTTAAGTGCAATAAAGGCATTTACTATTTTGTCTACTGATTCTTTTGAACTTGATTCCTTGAATTTGAACATCACAACATGACGATACATGGTAGTACTTGATTTTTTGTTTTGTGCTGAGAGTGCGGTTGAAAATAATAAAGCGAGGCCTAGAATTGCGTATTTCATTTTTTATTCATTTAAAAGGTTAAAACATTTCCATTGGATCGTCTATTAGACGAAGCCGTTCGTCAAATTTGTTCATTAGGCTAATATCGTCCTCATCAATTTGAAAATTGAAGATATTGAAGTTTTCTTTAAGTCTGAAGGTATTTGATGATTTTGGTATTGTAGCAATCTCTTGCTGAACAGCCCAACGTAGTATCATTTGCGCAGGTGTTTTGCCATATTTCTTTGCAATGGCTAACAGTTTGGGATCATCAAATCTTTTTCCTCTCGACAAAGGTGTATAGGCTTGAAGTTGAATGTCTTTTAGCTGACAGTAACCCAATTCATCTTTCATATTTAGGTAGGGACTGAATTCGATTTGATTGACGGCAGGAACAATCTCAGCATATTCTTCCAATTCTTTCAGAAATGGCAACAAGTAGTTGCCGGTTCCAATAGATTTTGCCCTGCCACTAGCATATATTTTTTCAATGGCCTTCCATGTTTCTTTTCTTTTTCCTTTGATTGGCCAATGTATTAAATATAGATCTACATATTCAAGGTCTAAAAATTCAAGACTTTTATCAAATGCACGCATGGTGTTTTCGTAACCTTGACTGGTATTATTCACTTTTGTTGTAACAAAAATATCTTTACGCGGCACCTCGCTTTCTTTGATAGCTTTTCCAACTTGTTTTTCGTTTTCATACATTTCAGCTGGATCGAGAAGCCTATATCCGATCTCAAGAGCTGTTTTCACAGCCATAA
>CANLED010000294.1 GCA_947489175.1 Chitinophagaceae bacterium
GTTGTCACAGTTTGGCACTATTTCATACTTGCAATTATTCCCTAAAGTGGCCACCGCTCCGGTATATGTAATCACTTGCATCACGTTGCTGTTGTTTGTAGGAGCCATGGGTAAATCAGCTCAGATTCCATTGTACACATGGTTGCCTGATGCAATGGCAGGACCAACACCGGTTTCAGCCCTGATCCATGCTGCAACGATGGTAACAGCAGGTATTTACATGATAGCCAGGAGCAATGTGATGTATTCTCTTGCGCCACATACACAGGATGTTGTTGCGATAATTGGAATTGCAACAGCTTTGTTGGCAGCAACTATTGCGTTGAAACAAAATGATATCAAAAAGGTATTGGCATATTCTACTGTGAGTCAGCTTGGACTGATGTTCATGGCGCTAGGGGTAGGAGCATACACGGCTGGGGTATTTCATGTAATGACCCATGCTTTTTTCAAGGCGTTGTTGTTCTTGGGAGCAGGTAGTGTAATCCATGCCATGCACCATGAGCAGGATGTAATGAAGATGGGAGGATTGAGGAAATACTTGCCAATAACACATATCACCTTTTTAATAGCTTGTTTAGCCATCTCGGGTATACCTCCCTTTTCAGGATTTTTCTCTAAAGATGAAATCTTGATGGCGGCCTTAGAGAAGAAACCAATTTTTTATGTATTAGGAGTGGCGACGTCATTGATGACTAGCTTTTACATGTTCAGGCTTTATTTCCTTACATTTTCAGGTAAATTCAGGGGTACTTCGGAGCAGGAACATCATTTGCATGAATCACCAAGGGCAATGACTTTCCCGTTGGTCGTGTTGGCAATTTTATCAATTGTAGGAGGTTTGGTAGGTATACCAGCCATCTTCATGGAAGATGCCCATGTGCTTGGAAAATTCTTAGCACCTGTAGTGGTTTCTCAAGAAATTTTACATCCAGCTATTCACTTAACGCATAGCACAGAATTGGCATTAATGGGCGGTTTGATTGCATTGATTTTGTTGATGATATTTATCGCCTCAAAAAAATATGCAAAGTTAACTGAGGCTGAAAATGCTGACAGCGGAATTTCAAAAGTGCTGGCCAATAAGTGGTATGTAGATGAGTTGTATAACGCGATTATAATAAAACCAATTGAAGGTCTATCTTCTTTTTTAAGCAGGATTGTTGACAATAAAATCATTGACGGTTTTGTAAACGGAATTGGTCGATCTGTTCAATATAGTGCTAGGCAATTCAGGTTGCTTCAGAGCGGGCAAGTAGGTTCTTATGTATTGATCATGGTGGTCTGTATCATAATATTTTTCATCTTCCAGTTATTCTGGAAATTTTAATCAAACGCATTCAATATGTTCTCAGCATTTGATAATTTTCCTGCTTTATTAATCTGGTTGCCTCTGGCAGGGGGTATACTTTCTTTTTTCATGAAAAAGGAAGGTGCGGCCAAGATGATTGCAATGATTTCTTCTGTTTTATCTCTTGTGGTTGTAACCTTGAGCTTCATTTACTCTAATCAGGAGTTCATGATGCTAAACCAAGTGAGTTACAGATGGTTACCCGAATTGGGGAGCAGCTTCGCCTTCGTCCTAGATGGATTGACTAGGTTTTTGTGCTTGCTAACTGCAATCATTTTCCCATTGGTGCTCATCGTCACAAAAAAAGACCAATACAAAAGTTCAAATTCATTTTTTGGATTGATGATGCTTACACAGTGTGGATTGATGGGCGTTTTTATGGCAACGGATGCATTGGCATTTTATTTCTTCTGGGAGCTCGCTTTAATTCCTGTTTATTTTCTTTCATCCATTTGGGGAGGTGAAAAAAGAATCAAAGCCACCTTTAAGTTCTTCATTTATACTTTTGTTGGCTCTTTGTTTTTGCTCATTGGAATTTTGTACATGTATTTAAAAAATCCAACAGGAACATTCAACTTGGCTGATTTTTACAACATGACGCTAAGTTCCCATGAACAATTGATTTTATTCTTTTTATTCTTTGTTGCATTTGCTATAAAGATGCCAATATTCCCATTGCATACATGGCAGCCAGATGCTTACGATCAAGCACCAACGCCAGTTACGATGATATTGAGTGGAGTGATGGTGAAGATGGGATTGTTTGGCGTCATTCGTTGGTTGTTGCCATTATTTCCACTTGCTGTAAAAGAGTTGCAAACGGGCATCATCATATTGATTGTGGTTGGGATGGTGTATGCATCATTGGTGGCCATTTACCAAGACAATGTAAAAAAGTTGATAGCGTATTCCTCCATTGCACACATCGGTTTAATGGCAGCAGGATTGTTTTCATTGAAAGATGTGGCCATGCAAGGTGTTGTATTGCAGATGTTTAATCATGGCATCAACATAGTTGCATTATGGATAGCAGCAGAGCTCATAGAAAGACAAACAGGCATTACAAAAATTTCACAATTAGGAGGTATCGCACAAAAAGCACCTGTACTTTCAGTCTTTTTTGTGATAGCTGCAATGGCAAATATCGCTTTGCCGCTAACAAATGCATTTATTGGGGAGTTCATGATATTCAATGGACTGTATCAATTCAATCCATGGATAACTGCGGTAGCTGGTTTAAGCATTATTTTATCTGCAGTATATACATTGAACATGATAAAGCATCTTTTCTATGGAGAGATAGTATCATCAACAGAAAATTTTCAGGATATCAGTAAAGCACACGTATTTGTATTTTGTGTGCTTACCATACTAATTTTTGTAGCGGGTATTTATCCATCACCGGTTTTTAAAATGATCCACGAAACAACAGGCATTGTACTTAACAAGTACAGCATGCTTTAAAATATCAACGGAGTTATGAACGCAATTATTCTTTCTGCTTTATGGGGTGTGCTGATGATGTACACGGGATTTATTTCAAAAAATAAAAGTACATCTACGTATGTTGCCATCGCAGGTATCTTGTTAATGTTGGTAGCAAGTTGGCTTGATTATATGGGCATTTCTTTCTTTGATGTTGATACAAAAGGTATGTTGAAGTACAATTCGTTTGGATTGGTTTTTAACATGGTGATTCTTGCGTGCACCTTGGTTTATTTTCTTTTGTCTGGATCAGAAATTGCTAAGTTTGAAAAAAACTCAGCTGATTTATATGCCTTAATTTTTTTCATCCTAACTGGAATTTCTATCATCGCTGGATTTAATTCATTGTTGATGCTTTTCCTCGGAATAGAGATCATTTCAATACCGCTTTACATTCTTGCAGGAAGTGAAAAATCTAATTTAAAGAGCAACGAAGCAGCATTGAAATATTTTTTAATGGGAGCTTTTTCAACAGGACTCATGTTGATGGGTATTGCATTTTTATATGGAGATGCAGGAACATTTTATCTAGATGGAATAAATTTTGGATTGGGTGGTATGTCACCGATGATGTCAATCGGAATGGTTTTATTGTTGGCTTCTATGTCGTTCAAAGTTTCAGCAGTCCCTTTCCATTTTTGGACACCTGACGTGTATGATGGAACACCAACTGTTTTTACTTCCTTCATGGCAACCATTGTTAAGTCTGCAGGATTTTTCGCTTTCTTCAAATTGTTTGAAAATGCCTTTGGTAAGATGCATGATGATTGGTCAATTTTGGTT
>CANLED010000295.1 GCA_947489175.1 Chitinophagaceae bacterium
AACTTTGGTGTCTCAACACCCACTAAAAAAATATGATACAAGTAAAATAAGGCTAACAAACCAAGATTTTAAACCCATCGTAAATTATAAAATTGAACAAGATACTACGGGGAAACAGTTAACGTTTGTTACCAAATGGACAGAAAATACTGAGTACAACCTGATTATAGAAAAAGATTTTGCAACAGATACCCTGGATCGTAAAACCATCAAAACAGATACCCTTTCTTTTGCAACAAAAAAAGAATCTGAATATGGCAGCCTAGACATTAAATTAGAAAAGATAGACTCCACCTTGCACCCAATTGTATTCTTAAAAAAAGAAAGCAAGGTTTTTTTAAAACAAAAACTTGAACAAAAAAGATACCGGTTTAAATTGATTGAACCGGGAGAATATACCATTGAAATATTATACGATTTGAATAACAATGGGAAATGGGATACAGGCGATTATTGGAAAAAAAGGCAACCAGAAAGACTGATTTCAAGGAAACAGACCTTTCAAATTAGACCAAACTGGGACAATGAACTCAGCATAGACCTATCACTAGAAAACTAAACATTTAAACATTCTAAACCCTCTAAACCTTCTAAACAACTCAACGCCTCAACATTTTGTTAAATGGCTTTCATTCTTCATTTTGTTATAATTTCGCCAAATGCAACTATCCTCCCAACTGCTAGAATCTGCTGTAAAGGAATTTTCCAGGCTTCCGGGGATTGGAAAAAAAACAGCATTACGATTGGTGCTTCACCTCCTGAAACAAGAAAAGAAAGATGTACAGCAGTTTAGCGACATCATTTCTCAGATGCGCGAAGACATCAAATTTTGCAGTTGTTGTTATAACATATCAGACAATGAACTATGCTCAATTTGCAGCAATCCCGGTAGAAAAAAAGACATTGTTTGTGTGGTAGAAAACATCAGAGACGTAATTGCCATAGAAACCACAGAACAGTATAGTGGAACGTATCATGTTCTAGGAGGCGTCATTTCTCCACTAGATGGAATTGGACCAGACCAACTCACCATTGAACCATTAATAAGCAGGATGTTAATAGGTGAAATCAAAGAAATTGTATTCGCACTCAATCCAACCATTCAAGGAGATACCACCATATATTACATTCGAAAAAAGCTCAACAACAGTTCTTTAAAATTCACCACAATAGCGCGTGGGATTGCATTTGGAGGGGAATTAGAATATGCAGATGAAATGACCTTAGCCAAAAGTATTCGCAACAGGTTACCGGTTGACAGCTACATTCAATGATGATTATCAATAGATTGAAAAATCATTCCAAAGCATCCTTCAGTTGATTTTTCATTCTTCATATTTCATTCTTCTTACCTTTGCAATTCTTAATCAATATGAAAGATATATACGCACTATTAAAAGAAAGAATTTTGGTGATTGATGGCGCAATGGGTACCATGATACAACGCCATAAACTCAATGAATCAGATTACAGGGGAACACGTTTTTCAGATTGGCCATCTGATGTAAAAGGCAACAATGATTTGTTGTCTATAACGCAACCAGACATCATCAAAAATATTCATTTGCAATATTTAGAAGCGGGTGCAGACATCATTGAAACCAATACATTCAATGCCCAATCTGTATCGATGGCTGATTACAATATGAGCATGCATGCTTATGAAATCAACCTGGCTGCAGCAAAATGTGCAAGAAATGCTGTGACAGAATTTCAACAAAAATATCCTGAAAAAGCAGCAGAAGGTGGACCATTTGTAGCGGGAGCCATTGGCCCTATGAACAAAACCCTTTCACTTTCTCCAGATGTAAACAATCCAGGTTTCAGGTCTATCAGTTTTGATGAAGTAGCCGAAGCTTATTACGACCAGGTGAAGGCATTGGTTGAAGGAGGCGTTGACATACTGCTCATTGAAACCATATTCGACACCCTCAATGCAAAAGCAGCCATCTATGCAGTGAAAAAATTCTTCAGGGATCATCAAATGAAAGAACTTCCGTTGATGATTAGTGGAACCATTACTGATGCATCAGGCAGAACATTGAGTGGACAAACATTAGAAGCATTTTACACCAGCGTTCAGCATGCCAATCCTATTAGCATTGGGTTGAATTGCGCGCTGGGTGCGGATCAGATGAGATCACACATTGAAGAACTTTCTCAAATTGCTTCTTGTTACACATCCGCATACCCCAATGCTGGATTGCCTAATGCAATGGGAGAATATGATGAGGAACCAGCACAAACCGCCCATTTCATAGAAGATTGGGCCAACCATGGTTTTGTAAATATTGTAGGGGGATGCTGTGGAACAACCCCAGACCATATACAACACATTGCAGACCATGTAAAGAAAATAAAACCAAGAAACCTACCGGTTCTTGAAACAATATTGAGCACAGAATCAAACGCATAAACATGGCATCTACTTTACATATTAAACCTTATATGAGGTTAGCAGGATTAGAGCCGTTGGTAATAAGGCCAGAAACAAATTTTGTAAACGTTGGTGAAAGAACCAATGTAACAGGATCCAAAAAATTTGCACGCCTCATTAGAGATGATCAATTCGAAGAAGCGTTGTCAATTGCCAGACAACAAGTTGAAAGTGGGGCACAGATACTAGACGTAAACATGGATGATGCGTTGCTTGATGGTGAAAAAGCAATGGTAACGTACTTGAACCTGCTTCAAAGTGAGCCAGATATCGCTAGGATACCCATCATGATAGACTCCTCTAAATTTTCTATCATAGAAGCGGGATTGAAATGTGTGCAAGGAAAATGTGTGGTCAATTCAATTTCACTCAAAGAAGGCGAAGAAAAATTCATTCAACAGGCCATCATTTGCAGAAGTTTTGGGGCAGCAGTCGTTATAATGGCTTTTGATGAAAGTGGACAAGCAGATACACTTGAAAGACGCGTTAAAATAGCAGAAAGAGCTTACCAAATTCTTACAGAAGTGGTTGGATTTCCTGCTTCAGACATTATATTCGACCTCAACGTATTTGCAGTAGCAACAGGCCTTGAAGAGCACAACAATTACGGAGTTGATTTCATCGAAGCAACCCGTGTTATCAAAAGCAAATTCCCGCTGGTAAAAATTTCCGGTGGTGTAAGCAACCTATCGTTTTCTTTCCGCGGAAATGACCACGTAAGAGAAGCGATGCACTCAGTGTTTCTATTCCATGCTGTTAAAGCAGGCATGGACATGGGAATCGTAAATGCAGGGCAATTAGTGGTATATGATCAAATTGAAGCTACACTGAGAGAACTGTGTGAAGATGTAATTCTGAACAGGAAAAATGATGAAAACCAAGCCACAGAAAAACTGATTGTGTATGCCGAAACGGTAAAAGCAAAAGGCAAGGTTCAGGAGAAAGATGAAAAGTGGAGGAACAACACCGTTGAAGAAAGGCTGAGACATGCCCTTGTTAACGGCATAACAGAATATATAGACGCAGACACCGAGGAAGCCAGGCTTAATTATCCTCGACCACTTGATGTTATTGAAGGTCCACTCATGGACGGCATGAACACCGTAGGAGATTTATTTGGAGTTGGAAAAATGTTTTTACCCCAGGTAGTAAAAAGTGCCCGTGTCATGAAAAAAA
>CANLED010000296.1 GCA_947489175.1 Chitinophagaceae bacterium
AAATGAAGAAGCGCTTGGAAAATATTGGAGAAGTTAATCCAACAGCCATCGAAGCATTCCAAGAAATGAAGAAACGCTACGACTTCATCAATGAGCAAAAGAAAGATTTGGTTGAAGCAAAAGACTCATTGATGCAAACAATTCAAGAAGTAGAAACAACTGCAAACCAGAAATTTCTAACAACATTTAATCAGGTTAGGGAAAATTTTCAACGTGTTTTCAAAGCTTTGTTTACCGAAGAAGATACTGCTGATATGGTGCTAGAAAATCCTGATAATCTTGCAGAAACAGGTATTGATATCATGGCGAAGCCAAAGGGTAAAAGGCCTGCCTCTATTGCACAGTTGAGTGGTGGAGAGAAAACCTTGACGGCCACAGCTTTGTTGTTTGCAATTTACCTCATCAAGCCAGCACCTTTCTGTATTTTGGATGAGGTGGATGCACCATTGGATGATGCCAACGTGTTTAAATTCACCAACATGATCAGGCAGTTCAGCAAAGAATCTCAATTCATCATGGTTACACACAACAAAACCACCATGGCGACAGTAGATGTGATTTATGGGGTTACCATGCAAGAGCAAGGAGTGAGTAAATTGGTGCCGGTAGACTTTAGAAACTTAAGTTAATTGAAATGTATTCTTAGTTTAAGAAAAAAAATGGAAAGTGTCATCCTCCAATATTCAACTAATTGGAATATAGGCTGTTCAATTTTTCATTTTTCATTTTTCATTTTTCATTCAATTCAATGCATTACTTTTTTATTGGAGTCGCAGGAACAGGAATGAGCGCAATAGCCCAATACCTAAGGGCTGAAGGTCATGTTGTAGCTGGTTCAGACAGACAATTTGTAACGGGTGAATTCAATGCAGCACTCAATGCGCTTGAGGCAGAAGGAATACGCTGTTTCACTCAAGGCGGCGGAGGAGTTAGTAACGATGTTGACATAGTGGTAGTTTCAACAGCCATTGAAGATTCCGTTCCAGAAGTATTAAACGCTAAAAAATTAAATAAAAACATAGTTAAGAGAAGTGAATTGCTAGCGTCAATTGCCTTACAAAAAAAGACCATTGCTGTCGGAGGTACATCTGGTAAAAGTACCACCACAGCCATGTTATACGAGATACTTTATTATGCCGGATTGAATCCATCTATCATAAGTGGTGCTGGATTGACACGATTCATTCGAGAAGGAAAAATCGGAAATGCAGCCTATGGTTCAGGTGAATGGCTGATACTTGAAGCAGACGAAAGTGACGGTTCAATTGTTCAATATCATCCTGAAATTGGACTTCTTTTAAACGTTGATAAAGACCATCAAGAAATTGATACCTTGATGAATCTATTTGAAACGTTTAAACAGCATTCAAAATCTTTTATCGTCAATAAATCACACCCATTATCTGCTTCATTGTCTGCCGGGTCTACTTTTGATTTTTCAGTTTCTGATAATTCAACGCAAACTTTTATTGCATACGGTTTTAAACAAGAAGGCAATCTCATTTCTTTTTACATAGAAAATGTGTTGTTTACTATGAATGTTTTAGGGAAACATAACATGGAAAATGCTTTAGCAGCCATCTCTGTAGCATTTTCCATAGGAGTAGATATTCAAGTTTCAGCAGAAGCACTTTCATCTTACGAAGGTATTTATAGACGTCATCAGATTTATGGTACCAAAAATGGAGTAACTCTAATAGACGATTTTGCACACAATCCGGTGAAATGTGCCCGCTCTATCGAAGCTTGTCAAACCAACAGCAATAAACTAATTGCATGGTTTCAACCACATGGATATGGTCCAACAAAGTTCTTAAGAAAGGATTTTGTCGAAGAAATAGCAAAGGTAATGCGCACTGATGATGAAATTTGGATGAGTGAAATTTACTATGCAGGTGGAACCGCTACCAAAGATATTTCAGCTAATGATTTGATTGAAGACCTCAAAAAGCTTGGAGTTAACGCTTTTTTTGTGGAAGATAGAAATCAGCTTGTTGAAAGCATAAGACCACATTTTACCGACAATGTAACCATCCTGCTTATGGGTGCACGTGACCCTTCTCTTGGGGAATTTGCTTTCGGTGTATGGCGATGTTTATAGTTTTTTAATTAATTTGGTGATATCATCAACAAGGGAATGGGTTGTCTAAATTCATTTAGAAATTTTTATTCTACGAATCAAATATTTGCGTAATTTTCATATTCATTAATAAATGAAATTAAATATTTCAATATGCCGGATTTTGAAATTAAAAAACAGTCCAAAGAATACGATGTAGTAATTGTTGGGTCAGGTGCTGGTGGTGGTATGGCTGCTTATATGCTTGCAAAGCAAGGATTAAAAGTTTGCTTATTAGAAGCAGGTGCAGATTATGATCCAGCTAAAAATGTTACACAACTTAAAAATCCTTGGGATTCTCCAAGACGTGGCGCTAGTACTCATTTTAGGCCATTTGGCGATTTTGATGCGAGTTATTGGGGTTGGGATATCGATGGAGAACCTTATACAAAAGCTGCAGGAACACAATGGGATTGGTGGAGAGCACGTATGGTCGGTGGTCGTACAAACCATTGGGGAAGGATTTCGCTTCGTTTCGGACCAAAAGATTTCAAGAGAAAGAGCATAGACGGGTTGGGTGATGACTGGCCAATTGGATATGAAGATGTTAAGCCTTTCTACGACAGGATTGATAAAATGATTGGTGTGTTTGGATCCAATGAAGGTTTGGAGAATGATCCTGATGGATTTTTCTTGCCACCACCAAAGCCGAGGTTGCATGAAATGTTTATTAAGAATGGTGCAGCAAAAGCTGGCGTACCGGTAATACCATCAAGACTTTCGATTCTTACACAAAAGATAAATGATGATAGGGGACAATGTTTCTATTGTGCTCAGTGTAACAGGGGTTGTACTGTTTATGGAGATTTTTCATCTTCTTCAGTGTTGGTGAAGCCAGCTTTGAAAACAGGCAATGTTGACATGATTACTGGTGCTATGGCCAGAGAAGTACTTACAAATAGCGAAGGACTTGCTACCGGTATTTCTTATGTTAACAAGTTCGACTTACAAGAATATGAAGTGAAAGGACGCACAGTAATCCTTGCTGCCAGTGCTTGTGAATCTTCCAGGTTGTTGTTGAATTCAAAATCAACAAGATACCCAGACGGACTCGCAAACAACAGTGGTGTGGTAGGAAAATACCTTCATGATTCTACAGGAGCTGCTATGGGTGGTGTATTGCCACAATTGTTTAATAGAAAGCGTTACAATGAAGATGGTGTGGGTGGAATGCACGTTTATTCTCCATGGTGGGGTGATAACAAAAAATTGGATTTCCCAAGAGGATATCATGTTGAATATTGGGGAGGAATGGGTCAGCCAGCTTATGGTTTCGGTATGGGCATGGAAGGCATGAATGGCCAATACCCTGTAAATGGCGTTCAAAAAGAAGCCGGTGGTTATGGTAAATCTTTGAAGGAAGATGTTCGATATTTCTATGGAGCTGGTGTTGGTATGGCTGGCAGGGGAGAATCCATTCCATTAGAAACTAATTTGTGTGAAATCGATCCAAGTGTAGTTGATAAATATGGTATTCCTGTATTGAAGTTTCA
>CANLED010000297.1 GCA_947489175.1 Chitinophagaceae bacterium
AAAAACCTGTAATTGTAACCAATTATCCCAAAGACATCAAGGCCTTCTACATGCGCCAAAATGATGACGGCAAAACAGTTGCCGCCATGGACATTTTGGCTCCTGGCATAGGGGAAATTGTTGGTGGTTCTCAAAGGGAAGAACGGCTTGCTTTACTAACACAGCGCATGAAGGACATGCATATCGCTGAAGAAGAATTGTGGTGGTACCTTGATACGAGAAGATTCGGCACAGTTCCTCACGCAGGTTTTGGTTTAGGTTTTGAAAGAATGGTTTTATTTGTTACTGGAATGACCAACATTCGCGATGTAATTGCTTTTCCTCGCACCCCTAAGAGTGCTGAATTTTAGCCATTGCAGGTTCTTTAATTTTATGGTGAATACACATGATGGGTATATGTGTTTCGTGTATCAACTCTCTGGTTATACTTTTTTCAAAAAACCGTTCAAGCATACTGTGTTTTTTGGGTACTGTTATGATTAGATCCAGGTTGTTTTTTTCTGCAAAATCGTTCAGCCCTTGATCAATATCCTTGTTTTCAATAAAGTCATATAATGGATTCATACCGGAAAGCAAACTATCCATATTTAATGTTTCCTCCGGTGTACTTGGTGTAAAATGCCGTCTGTGATAATCTACGTTCAAAACATGCAATTCAGCATCAAAGAATTGCACCACTTCCCTGATTTTATTTACAGGCGTACTGTCAACAACCACCTCAAGGTCTGTTGCCAATCCTACTTTCTTAAATGGTTTGAAACGTATACCAGGTGGGATAACAAACACAGGTGCCCCCACTTTTGAAATCACCGATATAGAATTGCTTCCCATAAAGAACCTTCCTGCACCAGTTGTCCCCCTTGTTCCCATAACAATTGCAAATGGAGACAACGTATCCGTAAGTTTTCTAATTTCTTCACTTACGTCTCCCAATCGGCTTTCTGTGAATATTTTCAATTTACCTTCTGTAATTGTTTCAAGTTTTTTTTTGAGCTCAGCCAATTTATCCTCACTGATTTCTCTTATTTGATCAAGGGAAATAGTTACAAGAGGAACCTCTGAAAAACTTATAGGAAGTTGATATACGTTTACCAACATTAGGTTCGTTCCCATGGTTGTGGCCATGTCTGTTGCATATTTTATTGCATTGTCTGATATGGCAGAAAAATCAGTGGGAGCGATAATTAATTTCATCGTAAGTTTTTTCAAACTTATTCTGCTTTCTTGTTTCAATATATGACCCGTGAAATTTCAATTTATGATTCATATCATTCACGCAACAAAAAGTATTTTATTCTTCTGCTTGCATCTTCTCTTACATCAACGTAAAACAGGTTGATATCACCCGCATGGTAATTTTTATTTCTATATAAAAAAGACCCAGGAAATTTTGGATGTGACACCCAAAGCGCGTTTCCCTCCACTTGGCTAGTTTGTGTTTTTGTATATACTTTATTTAGGTTATACAATACTGCACCCTTTTGTAATGATTTATCTGCAATTTCATTTGTTGTTTTCCAGGTAACTGGATTTACAACTACAATACTTGTGTCAAGCCTGTTTACCCACTCACCCGTATAATCCTTCCTGTATGTTCTCCAACTTACATAGCATCCAGTTTTTGTGCTATCTGTGCACACGGGTATTTTTTCATAGTTATCTTTTCTTACCCCCATTCCTATTAGATATGCACATACCAAACGATTTGAGAGTTCTTTTCCATCAAAAAACTCTTTCAATAACTTGGTTGCATGAGTTGTTCCTTGGCTATGAGAAGCAATTATAATTGGCCTACCATTGTTTTCATTTTTTAAATAATACAAAAATGCATTTTTAACATCCTCATAAGCCAGATTAAAGGCTGCATATTTCGATGCGCTATCCGTCTCGCTATACATGCCAATATGTGCTTGCCGATATCTGGGAGCAAAAATCCTTGAGTTTTCATTAAAAGCCGAAGCCTGATAAATGATGGGTGAATAATCGGTTTTATAATTGATGTAAGGATCATCAATTTTGGCGTTATTGTTTCCGTTTTCTCTAGTACCTACCAATGTTGTAGGGTGTAAATAAAATACATCTGCTTGTTTTTCTTTTTCTTCAGTTCTCAAGGGAAATGGGATGGTATCAGACGGATCATTTTTGGCGGGATGCGCAGCCCAGTATTCTATTTTACCATAATCGGGAACACCTGTTTGACTTGTGAACGCAGCTTCTCCCGAATAAGATGTGATTTTTGGAGAGCATGAGAACATTGTGAAAACAACCAAAAGAATACAAAATACCCTATCCATTTAATTTCTATTTATAATTCAAAATTATGTTTGTTATTTTTACCCAACAATCTTTTTTACCATGAACATACCAGTTGTTGATCTTCATCATTTTATAAACGGCACCAAAGAAGAAAAAGTCCAATTTGCATCTACTCTCGGCAAGGCCTTTGAAGAGGTTGGCTTTGTTTCGGTTAAAAATCATGGTATACCCGATGAACTCATCAACAGCCTCTATGCTACTGTTAAAGAATTTTTCAGCTTATCTGAACAAGATAAAAGATCATACGAAATTGCCGGTCTTGCAGGTCAACGTGGCTATACTTCTTTTGGTAAGGAACATGCCAAAGGGAGTGATGCGCCTGACCTTAAAGAGTTTTTCCAATATGGCCAAATTATTGAAAAAGGTGTTGAGTCCCCAGAGTTATACCCGGATAATGTTAAAGTCACGCGTCCCGAAAATTTCAATGCTTTCTTTGAAAAAGCCTATAGAGCATTTGAAGTATCTGGTAGCGCCTTACTTTCTGCCATCGCCATGCACCTTCAATTGGACGACAGTTTTTTTGACGATCACATTTACCTAGGTAACAGTATTCTTCGCGCCATCCACTATCCTCCCATCTTGCACGAACCTAAATCAGCCATTCGTGCCGAACAACATGAAGACATCAACTTGATTACACTATTGGTTGGAGCGTCTGCTGATGGACTTGAAATTTTAAGCAAAGAAGGTGAGTGGCTGCCGGTAAAAGCTGGTCCAGGTGAAATTGTAGTCAATGTTGGCGATATGTTGCAACGCCTTACAAATGACAGGTTGAAAAGTACTACCCACAGGGTAGTCAACCCTCCAAGAGAACTGTGGCATAGTTCACGTTTTTCTATTCCATTTTTCCTTCATCCCCGCAGCAACATGTCCCTTGCTTGTTTATCTTCTTGTATTTCTGAAAGCCATCCCAAACTATATGAAGATTATACAGCTGGTTTTTATCTTGACGAACGTCTCAGAGAAATAGGTCTAAAAAAATAATCCTTGCGATTTTCAAAGCATTTCCCCTTTTTCCGCGATGTTTTGCTTTTCAGCTTATCAGCCTTTGGTGGCCCTCAGGCCCAGTTTGGGATGATGATTAAATTTTTTGTTGAAAAGCACCCCTATGTTTCACTCAAAGATCTTGTCAACATCAATGCTTTTTGCCAATTGATGCCTGGTGCAACAATAACACAAACCGTTTCACTTATTGGCTATCGTAAGGGTGGTGTTTGGGTAGCTATTGTTAGTTTGCTCATCTGGGCCACGCCCGCAGTTATTTTGATGTCTGCCCTTTC
>CANLED010000298.1 GCA_947489175.1 Chitinophagaceae bacterium
ATAAAAAATCATGGTACCCATCTGCACAATTCATGCAAGCCTCGATGCTTAAAAATCCTGGTGCCATTGAAGCTGGGAAAGATGCTGCTTTTTATGAATCCATCAAGGATTTTCTTCGTCCAAATTTACTTGTTTTATCAAAATGTAAAAACATTTTGCTTGATGGAATTACATTTCAAAACTCTCCAGCTTGGTGTTTGCATCCCTTGATGAGCGAAAACATTACAGTAAGAAATATTTTGGTCAAAAATCCATGGTTTGCACAAAACGGCGATGGCATTGACTTAGAAAGTTGTAAAAATGTATTGATAGAAAATTCAGTTTTTGATGTTGGTGATGATGCTCTCTGCATGAAAAGCGGCCGTGATGAAGCTGGCAGGAAAAGAGGTATGCCAACCGAAAATGTAACCATCAAGGGTTGCACAGTGTATTCTGCACATGGAGGTTTTGTTGTGGGCAGCGAAATGAGCGGAGGGGTAAGGAATATTCGGGTCGACAATTGTACGTTTATTGGAACGGATATTGGACTGCGTTTTAAAACTGCCAGAGGCCGAGGTGGCGTAGTTGAAAACATCGATATAAGCAATATCTACATGAAAGGAATCCAGGGTGAAGCCATTCTGTTTGATATGTATTACATGGCAAAAGATCCCATTCCATTGAATGGAGAAAAAGGAGATATTCCAATCATTGAAAAACAGAAGGTTGATGAATCAACTCCAATTTTCAAAAATATTAAATTGAAAAATGTGTATTGCGAAGGTGCAGAAAAAGCAATCTTCATCAGAGGCTTGCCGGAGATGCACATTAGAAATATCGAACTCAAAAATATGGTACTTCATGCCAATAATGGCATTGACGTTCAAGAAGCAACCAACATACATTTCACCAACGTAAAAATTATTTCTGAAGCAAAATCCGCTGTTGTTGAACTGATGCAAAGCGACAGTATATTTTTTGATAAAGTAGAACTTGGGCATGATAAAACACCACTGTTTAAAATTTCTGGTCCAGCAACAAAAGATATTCATATTTCAAATACCGCCATCGGCACATCCAAAGGAAAAATAATTTACAGCACAGGGGCAAATCAATCTGCTATACATTTGAAAAATACTGCCGTAATAGATAAAAAAACACCGAATAGTATTCTGATGAGTTCCTCAGCCATTCAAATCTGGCAAGATTCATTTATGATGACCGGTGATAAATTTCCCAAATGGAGGTATGATCAAGGCGTTGTTTTACAAGGTATCAATGATGTTTGGAAGTCAACAGGAAATAAAGATTGGTTTAATTATGTTAAGCGATCCATGGATTACTATGTAAAAGAAGATGGATCTATAAAAGGATATAAGCATGAAGAATATAATTTGGATCATCTTAATAACGGAAAGTTGTTGTTGATTCTTTTTGAAGCAACGGGTGAAGAAAAATATGCAAAAGCAGCCTCGTTGTTAAGGAGCCAATTGTATAAACACCCCCGCAATGCTGACGGTGGCTTCTGGCATAAAAAAATCTACCCAAATCAAATGTGGTTGGATGGATTATACATGGCACAACCTTTTATGGCCGCTTATGCCAAAATTTTTCATCAAGACAGTTTGTATGATGACATTGCCCAGCAATTTATTCTAATGGAAAAACATGCCAGAGATCAAGCTACAGGTTTATTGTACCATGGTTGGGATGATAGTCGAAAGCAACTTTGGGCAAACAAAGAGACGGGTAATTCTCCTCATTTCTGGAGTAGAAGTTTGGGATGGTTTGGCATGGCACTCGTTGATGTATTAGACTATTTTCCAACAAATCATCCAAAGAGGAATGAGCTTGTGGACATCCTTAACCGATTGTCTACTGCTGTCAAAAAAGTACAAGATCCTGTATCTGGTTTGTGGTATGATATCCCAAACAAAAAAGAAATCAAGCCAAATTATCCAGAAGCTTCAGGCTCTTCCATGCTAACATACACACTGGCTAAAGGAGCTAGGATGGGATACTTGCCAAACAGCGATTATCAGTTTGCGAAAAAAGCGTATGATGGGATCTTGAAAAAGTTCATTGTTGATTCTGCTGGCATTGTAAACCTAGTTGGAACAGTTTCTGTGTCCGGATTGGGTGGAAATCCATACCGAGATGGAAGTTTCGCTTATTATATGAAAGAACCTGTTGTGGATAATGATCCTAAGGGATTGGGTGCTTTTATTTTGTGTGCAGCTGAAATGGAATTGAATGAAAAGAATTTTCAAAAACAAGCATCTTTGTTAAAAAAATAACCAAACTTCATTGATATAAATTAATCTTAGATGCTTGAAGGAATATTTAAATATAAACCTGCTTTTCTGTTGGTTGCCTTGATACTTACTGTTTTTAACAGCATTGCAGGCTTTAACCATTTCAACAAAATCATCGTTTCAAAAGATGGTACAGGAGACTTTAAAACAATCCAAGGGGCCATCAACAGCCTACCAGATTCTTCTTCAACACCAAGGTATATTTTTATCAAGAATGGGGTTTATGCAGAGAAAATATACATAGAAAAAAACAACATTGTTTTTGAAGGACAAGATCGCGAAGCCACAATCATCATTGCATCCATTGCGCGAGATGAGTGGAGATGCAACCATGCAGATGATTGGGGAGTTGCTACCATGAATATTGGAGCAAGTGATATCACCCTCAAAAATTTAACGGTGACGAATAATTTTGGATTTGAATTTGCCACAAGAACAATTTATTGTGCATCAGACACCTCCAGCAATAAATTGAAGGAGCTTCGTAAAGACGGACATCAAATGGCTTTAAGAACCATCGCAGGAGCAACAAGATTGAGTGCGATTAATTGTCATTTTAGAGCCTTTGGCGGTGATACCGTAAGTCCATGGGATGTTGAAAATGGCTATTGGTACTTTCGAGATTGTATTATGGAAGGTGGCGTGGATTTTTATTGTCCACGCGGTTGGGCTTGGGCTGAAAATTGCGAGTTTATTACCTTAACTGGTCCTGCTGCAATTTGGCATGATGGTTCAAAAAATGCCGACTCAAAAACCATTTTAAAAAATTGCAAGTTCAATGGATATGATGGATTCATGTTGGGTAGATACCATCGTGATGCACAGTTTTTTTTACTCGACTGTGTATTTTCTCAAAAAATGAGCAACAAATCAATCTATCTTGTTCCTACAAGCAATAAAATACTTTGGGGGAAAAGAATATTTTTTTATAATTGCCACAGAGAGAACGGCAACGACTTTTCTTGGCATGCTGATCTTTTACCTGAAAAGATAAAATCAGCAGATATTACCGTCGAATGGCTTTTTAAAGGGAAATGGAATCCTCAAAAAAATTGAATTAGCGATGAAGAAATTGAATCAGTTAGTGTTATCATCACTTGAGAAAAATGAAAAATTACTATTGCCTACAAACGAGCAACTCAATTATCCTGAGCGTGTCTTACAGTTTGGCACGGGTGTTTTGCTGAGAGGTCTTCCAGATCATTATATCAATCAAGCCAATAGGGAAGGGCGTTTCAATGGTCGGATTGTTGTTGTAAAATCAACTTCCCATGGAGAAACAACCGCTTTTGAT
>CANLED010000299.1 GCA_947489175.1 Chitinophagaceae bacterium
TAAATGTCTATAGCCTCGCCATAAGCAACGGCAACAGCTTCTTTAACTGCTTCGCTCATTGTTGGGTGAGGATGAATTGCGTTCAATATTTCATGATGGGTTGTTTCCAATTTTCTAGCAACAATAACTTCAGCGATAAGTTCTGTTACGCCTGCACCTATCATGTGGGCACCAAGGAACTCGCCATATTTTGCGTCAAAAATGACTTTCACAAAACCATCTGTATTTCCAGAAGCACTTGCTTTTCCACTTGCCATGAAAGGGAATTTACCTATTTTCAATTCATAGCCTGCTTCCTTAGCTGCTTTTTCTGTATACCCTACTGATGCAATTTCTGGCGAGCAATAAGTACAACCTGGGATATTGTTATAATCGATTCCCTCTGGCTTGTGATTCAATTTCTTTTCAAGGTATGCAATGCTTTCTGCGGCGGTAATACCTTCCTTTCCTGCAACATGCGCCAATGCTTGTCCCGGAGAGCAATCACCAATGGCATAGATACCAGCTACAGAAGTTTGTTGAGATTTATCGACGACAATCCTACCCTTCTCAACTTTGATGCCACTTTCTTCTAATCCAATATTTTCAATATTAGGTGCGATTCCTACAGCACTCAACAAAATATCTCCTTCAAGTATTGATTCACCCGCAGCACTTTTAACAGTGGCTTTAACGCCTGCCCCGCTTGTATCAACCTTAGTTACTTCACTTGATGTAAGAATCGTAATTCCTTTCTTTTTCAATTGCTTTTCTAACTCCTTGCTAATATCATCATCTTCAACAGGAACGATCTTAGCCATGAATTCTACAATGGTAACCTTAGTACCCATTGAATTGTAGAAGTCAGCAAATTCAACACCTATCGCACCACTACCAACAACAATCAATGACTTAGGTTGCGTTGGCAACACCATCGCTTCTCTGTAACCTATAATCTTCTTTCCATCAACGGGCATGGTTGGCAACTGACGACTTCTTGCGCCCGTTGCTATAACAATGTATTTCCCTTCTACCAATTGTTTTGCACCATCTGCGGCCGTCACTTCAATCTTTCCTTTTCCTGCGATTTTACCAAAACCCATGATTACATCGATTTTGTTTTTCTTCATGAGGAACTGAACCCCTTTGCTCATTTTATCAGCAACACCTCGGCTTCTTTTTACTACAGCCCCAAAATCATGTTCAACACCAGTACTTTTAATTCCATAGTCAGTACTATGCTTCATGTAATCATATACTTGGGCACTTTTTAACAATGCCTTGGTTGGAATACATCCCCAATTTAAACATACACCGCCAAGGCTTTCCTTTTCAATAATCGCAACCTTGAACCCAAGTTGTGATGCCCTAATTGCTGCAGGATAACCGCCAGGACCGCTGCCTAATACTAGTACGTCGTATGCCATTAGTAATGATTTATAGTTTAAAGTGCGAAATTAGTTCGAATGTGTGAAATATCAAAAAGTGTTGAAGAGGTTGAAGGGGTTTAAGTGGTTTAAGGTTGAAAGTTTAAGGTTGAAGTTTAGAACATTCATCTTATCTCTAAAATAAATAGAACTTAAAACAAAAAACCTTAAACTTTATTCTAATACGCCATTGCGAAAAGAACCCGCTGTGAACTTGGTTTACCAGAAAAAACACATATGCCTTCTTCCAAAGTATTATTTAGAGGAATACATCGGATGGTGGCTTTTGTTTCTTCTTTGATTTTATCTTCTGTTTCACTTGTTCCATCCCAATGGGCTGAAATAAAGCCACCTTTTTCAGTTAATACTGACTTAAATTCTTCCCATGTTTCAACTTTTGTGATATGAGATTCTCTGTACTCAAGCGCTCTGTTGTACAAGTTTTGTTGTATTTCATCCAACAAATCACTGATGTATTGAGCAACATTTTCTGATGGAACTGATTTCTTTTCTTTGGTATCCCTACGAGCAATTTCCACAACCTTATTTTCGATGTCTTTTTGTCCAATAGCAATCCTTACCGGAACTCCTTTCAATTCATATTCAGCAAATTTCCAACCTGGCCTCATATGATCAGAATCATCATACTTCACAGAAATATTTCTTGCTTTTAAAGATGCGATTATTTCATCAACTTTTTCATCAACCAATGCTTTTTGCTCAGCTCCCTTAAAAATTGGCACAATCACAACCTGCAATGGCGCTAATTTTGGAGGCATTACCAAACCTTGGTCATCGCTGTGCGCCATAACCAATGCTCCTATGAGTCTTGTAGACACGCCCCACGATGTTGCCCAAACATACTCTTGCTTATTTTCCTTGGTTAAAAACTTTACTTCAAATGCTTTGGCAAAATTTTGTCCAAGAAAATGCGAAGTTCCTGCCTGCAAAGCCTTACCATCCTGCATCAAAGCCTCAATGCAATAAGTGTCTAAAGCCCCGGCAAATCGCTCATTCGGAGTTTTAACGCCTTTTATTACGGGCAATGCCATGTAGTTTTCTACAAAATCAGCATATACATGAAGCATTTTTTCTGCTTCAACAATTGCCTCTGCTGCTGTTGCATGAGCCGTATGTCCTTCTTGCCATAGAAACTCAGCTGTACGTAAAAAAAGGCGGGTCCTCATTTCCCAACGCACCACGTTGGCCCATTGGTTGATGAGCAAAGGCAAATCGCGGTATGATTGAATCCAATCTTTATATGCATTCCAGATGATGGCTTCACTGGTTGGACGAACTATCAGCTCCTCTTCGAGTTTAGCTTCTGGATCAACAATGAGTTTTCCTTTGTTATTAGGATCTGATTTTAACCTGTAATGGGTTACAACTGCACATTCTTTTGCAAATCCTTCGGCATGTCCTTCCTCCTTTTCAAGAAAAGATCTGGGAACGAATAGCGGAAAATAGGCATTAACATGACCTGTATCCTTGAACATTTTATCCAAAACATCACGCATATTTTCCCAAAGTGCAAACCCATAGGGCTTGATAACCATGCATCCACGCACTGCTGAATAGTCAGCCAACCCGCCTTTTAAAACCAAATCATTGTACCATTGAGAATAATCCGCTGCCCTTGTAGTCAATTCATTTGCCATATTAATATTTCTTTAACAAAAATGATTCTATTTTTTGAAACTTTCTGAGCTATAGTTCGTCTAAATTAATGAATTAGAATGCGCAAATGTAGTAACTTCGGAGTAATCTTTAAATCATACAATATGAACAGATTAATGATTGTTGTTTTGCTGGCTTCATTTATGATGAGTTGCAGCACAGTTTATAAGAGTGGACAAACTCCAGACGATGTTTATTTTTCGCCTGCAATTAATAAAAGCAGTTATGTGGTCTTGGAAGAAAATGATGAATATCGTTCAGAAAATGTGCCAATGAGCGACAGATACTTAAGGATGAAATCGTTGGGAAGGACAAGATGGTCCGCATTTGATGAGGATTATGCTTATTGGAACGACCCTCATTGGAACAACAGAACATATTTTAACAATTATTCAAACAACAATTTATTTGTTTACGGTAACAGATTGTATGGTTCATCATACTATTTGAACCCATTCAACACAATCTATTATGGACAACCTTATATTATCTACAATAAC
>CANLED010000300.1 GCA_947489175.1 Chitinophagaceae bacterium
AACATAAATTGAGCGATGCAATACACAATCAACTCAAAAACCGAATACCAGCTAACGATGCAGCAGATCTTTGCTCTTATGAACAAAGGTGAGCAAGAGCTTTCTGAAGTTGAATTAACGAAACTTTCCGCCATGGCAATAGCAGCCGAACAGTATGAAAAGGATGTACTTATTCCATCATAAACATCCCCTAATCCTGCGAATCATCATCTTCTGTCTTCTTCTTATTACTCACTGGATTAAACGATTCAGACTTCACCCCTTCCAAATAAGCCATCTGCCTTGATTTCAGCTCTTACACTTTCGAGGTTTTGAGGGAGTGGTTTTTTATTTCCTGCCATGAGTCTCACATTGCTCTTTTATAGCCAATGCATTTCCCTGCAAAAAAGAAACTGTTGCACCGGACTTTTAAAAATGTATACCTAAAAAAATAGTTGTTAAACTAAAAACATAGTTATATGTTTGTATAACTAAAAAGATAGTTGAAGATGAACAAATCATTGACAAAAGCGGAAGAGCAGGTAATGCAGGTACTCTGGAAGTTGGAGAAAGGGTACTTGAAAGACATTGTTGAAGCAATGCCTGAACCAAAGCCGCACAACAACACGGTTTCTACAGTCATAAAGATTCTAATCGACAAAGGCTATATCAATCATGAAGTGCATGGCAGGGTTCATTGTTATTCCGCCAAAGTGAGCAAAGAGGAGTATTCTGGTTCGACCATCAGGAATATTGTGGATGGTTATTTTGAAGGATCCTTTGCTGATGTTGTTTCTTTTATGGTTGACCAAAAGGACCTAAAAGTCTCAGATTTAGAATTGCTTCTCAAAGAAATGAAAAATAAAAAATAATCACCATGCAGACACTTATTTTCTACTTGTTAAAAGTTGCATTGTGCAGTGCATTGCTCTATGGTTATTACCTCGCAGTTTTAAAGGATAGGCAATTTCATCATTACAACCGGTTCTATCTATTGACTGTTTTTCTGGTTTCTTGGATCATTCCACTGGTAGAAATAGAGTTGAAACCCTTCGATGGAAATAATACTACGGTTCCTTATCAACTTGCGGAGATCATCGCTGACAACAACAGCAGCTTTGAGGGTATGGCAGTTGAAAGTCAATCTTTTTTCACATGGGATTGGGTTCCACCATTGGTGTTGGGTATTGTCTCTTTTGTTGTATTGATTGGCGTAGTGCGCTCCCTTATCATCATCCTTTATATGATCAAGCGGAATCCGGTCAATCGTTTAAAAGATTTGAACCTTGTGATGACTGATGCGAAAGGCACTCCCTACTCTTTCTTTTCTTATATTTTTTGGAACAAGAATCTTGATTTGGAGAGCAGGATAGGACAACAAATGCTGGCCCACGAGTTGGTCCATTTCCGCCAGAAACATTCAGCAGACAAATTGTTGATTGAGGTGATGATGGTGATTGGCCGGTTCAATCCTGTTTTCTGGATCTTGAAACGGGAGTTGTATTTGATCCATGAATACATTGCAGACAGCCGGTCCATCAAGAACAACGACAGTGCCCTGCTTGCAGAACTATTGCTGGCTGCAGCTTACCCACAACAACAAAATATTTTAATACATCCTTTTTTCTTTTCACCCATAAAACGCAGAATTACCATGTTAAAAAATATCTCATCTCCGCGGTTTAGTTATTTCAGAAGACTGCTCGTCATTCCAATTGTCGCAGTTTTGTTTTTACTATTTGCTTTTAGAAATTCTAACAAGGATAATCTTGTTTTGAATCTTGACAAACAATATGTTGTGGTGTTGGATGCTGGTCATGGTGGTACTGATCCTGGCGCAAAAGCTGCTACTGGTGAAAAGGAATCAGATATGTCGCTTCAGCTTGTT
The DNA here is from genome assembly GCA_947489175.1 of Chitinophagaceae bacterium. Lineage (GTDB taxonomy): Bacteria > Bacteroidota > Bacteroidia > Chitinophagales > Chitinophagaceae > Pollutibacter. Next base: position 1,868 of record CANLED010000300.1, read on the forward strand.
CAAAAAATAGTTGCCTTAAACAAAAACCCTATGATTAGGTTTGAGTTATCAAGGGATAAGGATGAATTTGTAAAGATTACAGACAGAACAATTTTTGCGAACGAGAAAAAGGCAGATATGTTCGTATCAGTTCATATCAATGCATCCCCAAACAAGACTTCTAGGGGCTTAGAGATATATGCTCCTAAGGAAAGTTCTCCTGTTTTTTTGAAGAGCATTCCTTTGGTCAGCATCATGAAAGAATCCCTCTCGGATATTTTCAGCAGCACAACAATAAAGACAAGAACTTCCGGAATCTACGTTTTAGACAAATCATCCATTCCTGCTGTTTTAGTACAGCCTGGTTTTATTACAAATGACAAAGATCTCGCCACTATCAAGAACAAGCAAGAAGAAATTGTAGCTAAAATCTTGAGCGGCATAGAGAAATACCTTACTCAAAAGGAAAAGGGATTCGCTCAGCTCCCCAATTCCACAGAATGGAAGAACGCAGCCAAAAAAGCATCCAGTAATGTTGATGCAGCAAAGTTTTCACCTCCCATTTTACTTGACAAAAGAATTGAAATTGTTTTTACAGATAACATGACTCAGCGTGATCTTGAAAAAATTAAAATTGGGTTGAAAAAAATCAACATTGACCTGAATTTTGAAGAATTGGAATTCAACCAAAACATTAATAAACTAGCGTATATCAAATTCAGTGTGGACTGCAATGATGGCTTTAAAGGTTCGGCTTCATTGTCTGTTACCAAGGAGAAAAAAATTGGATTTTACAGGGATTACAACAAGGATGTAAATTCACCTTTTGGTGTGGGAGAAATCAGTGAATAATTTGAAATTAGAAGTAGTATATCCAGGCAGCCGAACAATATGAAAAAGATGTGCTCATTCCAGCATAACCATCCCCTAATCCTGCGAATCATCATCGTCTGTCTTCTTCTTGTTCTTCACCGGATTAAGCGCTTCAGACTTTACCCCTTCCAAATAAGCCATCAGCCTTGCTTCCAGCTCTTTCACTTTCGCAGGTTCTGATGCAGAAAGATCATTCAACTCTCCCAAATCATCTTTCAAATTATACAACTCCACCTTCTTCAAATTCCAAAATTTGATTAACTTATAATCTCCAACACGAATGGATGAATGTGGCTTGCCAAAATAATGAAACACCAGTTCATCTTTTTTTCTACTGTATTTTTTTTCTGATGTTGATGCAAACAAAGGCCTAAAACTCGTCCCATCTAGGTTTTGAGGGAGTGTGTTTTTATTTCCTGCCAAGTCACTCAGTGTAGGTAAAATATCCCAACCTGTAATTGGAATGTTCGTCTGCGTACCTCCCTTGATTCCTGGTCCAATGACCATAAAAGGCACTCGAATTCCGCCCTCATACAAGGTCCACTTTCCACCCCTTAGCGGATAACTGTTTGTCTTGTTTTTCAATATTGAAGGATGATCAAATTTGTTTTTAATTGGTGGTATCGACTCAACTGCTCCATTATCCGCCATCAAAATAACATAGGTATTGTCGCCTATTCCTAATTCTTCTATCTTGTCTAATATCTTTCCTATTCCTGTATCCAAATCTTCTAACATAGCGGCGTAGCTTGCATTGGTGTGGACCTCCCCTTTCTTTTTCTGTTGGTATTTTTTATAGGTTGATTCCCTTGCTTGATAATCCACATGCGTTGCATAATGTGATACCTGTAGGTAAAAT
>CANLED010000301.1 GCA_947489175.1 Chitinophagaceae bacterium
ATATCTGCACCTAAGCGAATTGCTTTGCTCATATCTCCTAAAGCTGGTATAATAGATTTTTGTTTTGCCTTTACAAAAGACATATTGAGGTAGGCTTCTAGATAATTTGGTTTAAGTCCTACGGCAATATTATAGTCTTCTATTGCTTCATTATATTCAAGAATTGCCCTATTTGCCTCCCCTCGGTAAAAGAAGAACTCAGCGTGCTGTTTAGTGTTTAAATCAAAAGCTAAGTCATAATCTTCAATGGCTTCATGATTATTTCCCTGCAAATGCTTTGAATAGCCTCTTTGAAAATATGCTTCTGATAGCTTGGGATTTAGCTTTAACGCCTTTGAAAACATGAGAATTGATCCTGAATAATCCTTCTTCTTTTGTCTTTCGATACCCATTGACATGAAATCTTTGGCAGCTTGACAAAAAGATAAATAGGTGGAACAGATACACAATAAAAATAACAAGGCTGATTTCAATTCTTTATTTTTAATTGTTTCGCGTTTTACTTTAAAGTCTCTTTTGAGTAAGTAGCGGATTCCCTTCATTCTTCATTCTTCATTTTTCATTCTAACCCCCAACTCTTGCCCTTTTCAACAGCAGGCACACCTTCTGTTAGCCATGTTGTTGGCTTTTCCCCTTTCAACAACCAATCAAAAAACTGCTGTTCCCTAATTTGAATGTCCTTTCTATTCCTTCTTTCAACCAAATTATGAGCCTCTCCATTGTAGTTCAACAACCAAACTTTTTGATTCAACCTCCTCATGGCTGTAAACATCTCGATTCCCTGATACCAAGGCACTGCCCCATCTGCGTCATTCGACATAATCACCAAAGGTGTTTTTACTTTGGGTAAATGAAACAATGGAGAATTCTCAATGTATAGATTTTGTTTCTCCCACAAAGTTGCACCTATTCTACTTTGCGTCTTTTCGTATTGAAACTGTCTATTCATTCCACTCTCCCACCTTATTCCGCCATAAGCACTGGTCATGTTCGCAACCGGAGCTCCAGCCCATGCAGCTGCAAAAAGATTTGTGCGTGTTATTATATGAGCAACTTGGTACCCTCCCCAACTTTGTCCCTGAATACCCATTTTGGTGCTATCAACCCATCCTTTCTTAACCAATGCCCTTGATCCACTCACTACATAATCAAAACCACCCTTTCCTGGATATCCGTTCACATAATGGATGTCTGGCGCCAAAACGATATAACCACGGCTGACAAAAAATGATATGTTTAACCTGCTCGGCGTTGGTGCAGGTGGTAGATAGTTGAAAAGGCCATCTGACAAGGTTTCATAGAAATATGAAATCATCGGATACTTCTTTCCCTCTACAAAGTTTTCTGGTTTATATACAATTCCTGTTGCCATTTTTCCATTGTATGCTTTCCACGTAAACAACTCTGCTGTTCCCCAATTGTATTGATTTTGTTGAGGATTTGTGTTGCTCAACTTGATGTCGCTGCTGAGATTACCTGAAAAATACACATTCGGAGACATCACATAGGTTTCTTTTGTATAGATATAAGCATCAGCCTTTTTTGCTTTCAAAGGAAATCCAATTGCATAAGCACCTTGCTGCAATTGTTTCAAACTGCTGGCATTTCCCAATTGCATGGTAGACAAGCCTGCATGCTTATTAAGCTCATTAAAAGTTTTTAGCAAGATTGTTTGATTAGATTGAATCGATTTTTCATCAGGATTCGTAGAAATAAAGCGATAGCTTGTTTTAGTTTTTCTTCCAATTCCAGCTGTTATGTTTAATGGCAATTTTTTTCCCAATGGATCAACCTGCCAAATATCATAGCGGTCATAAATAAATATACTTTCATCATTTGATTCCCACTTCATTTGTCCATAAGGATTCGGGTCTGAAGGCATGTCATATTCTTCATCATACAACTTTTGATTAATCTGCTTAGTCATCGATGATGTAATTCCATTATTGTATGAAAAATACTGCCTTAACTTTGAGTCATACCAATAAATGTGTTTACCCAATGGAGAAATCATTGCCATACCATCCAATTCTTTCTTCACCAATTTTCTTTCTCCGGTAGCAGGATCAATTGAATAGATATCTTTTCTTGTTCCGCCTTCCCATTGCATGGAAACACGTTTGCCTTTATCACTCATTCCTAAAAATTGTTCACCATCACCTTCGTTTGAGATAACAACTTGTGGGAGTTGAAGATCAGCAAGTTGTGTAAATTTTTTAGTTGTCAAATCTATCATCGCTAAGTATGATCTTTTACTTTCCTGCTCCGCAGTTCTCAATTGATATGGCTGGAGGTAATCATCATTATAGTGCCATATATCCAATTTCACAAGATCCATTTCTATCAAGGAAGTATCTTTAATTGATTTTATTGGATTGGCACCTAGAAAAAGACGCTTTCCTTTTTCACTGAAATTTGGTGTGTAATTTTCATTGATTGTCCAGTTGATGTTCATACCAACTGTATACTTATCTGCAACAACAGAAGCTTCTTTATCACCATTCTGCCAAAGCCAAAGTTTATAAAATTTCTGTAGTGATTTAAAACTGCTATCTCTCTCCGCAACAAATGCAATTTGATAACCCGCCTTATCGATTGTGAAATTTTTAAAATCATTTCCGCCTTTCATGATGGTATCAAATCGGTTCTCTACACTGCGCCAAATGTATACGAGTGGTTGAATAGATTTATCAGTCTTGCTTGCACTGGATTCTAGCAATAGAATCTTTCCATTTTCACTCCAAAAATACTCGCTAATTAATGGTATCTTGGTTTCCTTTTTTTGTTGAAGGTTACGAACAACCAGCTCTGACCCTTCTTGCACTGGGGCTTTGGTTCCATCATCACCTTCTGCATCTTCTTCAGCATCATTTTCGCCATTAGCACTTAATTTTCTCTTCTGCTTTTTGTCTGGTGTCTGCTCGATGATCAATGGAATTTTTGATTTTCCAGTATCTGGAACAGTTGTGAATGTATCTTTTTTTGAAACTCTTTTCACAGAATCAATGGGCTTGCTAGCCAATTGATAAGCTAGCCAATTAGATGAATTTTCAGGCAGTTTAAACGACAAAACTCCTGGTATTTTTTCAAGACTCATTGAACTCAAATCATAAATTCCCAAGGAATCCTTTGGAAAATCTTCTGGTTTCTTCTTTTTTATTTTCGCCTGCCTAACATCTGCATATAAAGGCTTGATTTTTAAAGCGATATAAAGCCCATCTTCAGTAAAAGTTGCTTGATATCCTCTTGCAATTTCCAATATATAAGAAGAATCTGTTTTTTGAATAACCAACTTTCCATCACCCTCTTGTACATCTATTGTGTAGGCAACCCATAAACCATTTGCACTTATTTTTCTTTCTCCAATAGATTGCCAACTGTCATAAACACCATGGTCTAATGGCTTTTTTTGGGCAAATATCAATGACGGAACCACCATCAATAGTAAAAAAGGCAATGATTTACTTATGCATTTTGAAAACATCGGTTATTATTTTATAATATGAAATTAATGAATTTATTGGCTAATTCTGCTTGTACTTTTC
>CANLED010000302.1 GCA_947489175.1 Chitinophagaceae bacterium
AATGAGTTTGATATCCCCCCAATCCAATCGGGGCGTGGATTACCAGTAATCTGGTTTAGATTAATGATATCTCTACCAGTTGCAGAAGCTACAAGCGTAGTGTCACCAATCTTATATGGTACACTTCCTAGGTGAATGCCAAAAGGTTGACCTACCATGGCATTCACCGAGACTGCTAACCTACCGCCTAATTGAATCCTACTTACATTGGGTAATATAGAAATTACTTCGTTTACATTTCTAGAAAAATTCAATCCTGCTTTCCAAGAAATATTTTTCTTTTGTATAATTTTTGCATTTGCACTTAGCTCAAATCCTTTGTTTTGTATTTCCCCAGCATTAATTATTCTATTGTTAAAACCGGTTTCCCACGGTGTTTGTACATTAACTATTTGATTGATGGTATTGTTGCTATAATATGTTGCACTTAAGTCAATCTTATTTTTGAATAAAGCCAGCTCTAAACCAATTTCCCTTGAAATTTGTTGCTCAGGTTTTAAATCAGGATTCTTCAATTGATTGGTATAGGATAATAATGGACTCCCTAAAAACAAACCTAATGTACTATAGGTATTGATTAATTGATAAGGATTGGTACTGTTACCAACTCTGGCATAGTTAACCCTCAATTTACCTGATGAAATAATATTTTTATTCTTTATAAACTGCGAAAAGTTTACGTTGGCACCTATTCCCGGGTAAAAGAAAGTGTTGTTGCTCAAAGGCAAAGTTGATGACCATTCCTGTCTTCCAGAAACATCTAGGTATAAAAAGTCTTTATAGCCAATGGTTGTTTTTACATAAGCAGACTGTTGCCTTGATCTTATTAAAGATTCTGATGCAGCAGGCACAGAATTAGCATTACCAATGCTCGGCATATTATGAACCAGCAAGGCACTTATCGATGCTGACCTAGACAATATATTTATATCGTTGACACTAAATCCCGCCAACGCATCTAAACTAAAGTCATTGCCCAATCTTTTTGTATACATCGCCAATGATTCATAAAACATATTGTTTTGTCGAGATAATAAATTAGAATAGCTGCCCAATGGAACCAATCTTCCACCGAGCTCTTTATGCACATAATTGTCTACTGTGGACATATCGGCTACTATCTGGTTCCTCAGTTTTAAACCTGTTGCAATATTTACAGTAGCTACAACGGCTCCATTAATTGCACTACGGGTATCTTCATTTGAATTGGCATTAATAGACCAATATGGATTTTCCGTATTGTTCACTTGATTGGTAACAGGAGAATTGCCAAATTCGTCTCTATATGGAAGAAAAGCATCTAACCTTGTACTTCTCGCCATATATACGTAGGCGGCTAAGGGATTTCCTGGATCCAAATTTTTAACCATTCGGTTTTTTGTATTCCAATTGGTATAATTAACCCTTGATTCAACCTTTAAAATTTTACCTATATTTCTGGTAGAAGCAATAGAAAGGTTATGTTTCTTTACAAGGTTGACATTGGGAACAACATCATTTCCATTTGTATACCCATAAGATAACCTAAATGCGGAGTTGGCATCAGACTTACTAATAGATAAATTCGATGAAGTTGTAAAACCCGTCTGATAAAGATCACTCACATTGGCAGATTGGGGAACATATCCTTCAGGTATTGGTACACCACTGAAAGAATTATAGGGCTGGCCCAACATGGGTGCACCCCAGCTTTGGTTGAAACTACCCATGTTAACACCATCGTTGTTCTTATTGATGGTATTACCATTGTTCTGGGCCAATCGCATACCAGTTCCTTCTCCATACACATTTTGGTAATCCGGGAACGCTGTTACCATATACCCTTGGACACTTTGATTAAAATCAATACCCAGCGTTCCGTCTCCACCAGGTTTCCCTTTCTTCAACGTTATCAAAATAGCCCCATTTGCTGCTTTTGCACCGTACAATGCAGCACCATTAGGACCTTTCAACACTGTTATGGATTCTATATCGTCTGGATTGATATTGGAAATCGGGTTACCATAGTCAAGATTGCCAGCTGTTCCAATCGGATTCTCAACAGGTACACCATCAATTACCATTAAGGGCTGATTATTGCCTGAAAATGAATTATCCCCGCGCAAAGTGAGCCTTACGCTAGATCCAGGCTGTCCAGTACCGGTTACCTGTAAACCGGCTACTTTACCTGTTAATCCGTTTAAAAAATTTAAATCCCTCGCTTCAGTAAGCGTCGTTGGGTCTACTGTTTGAGATGCATAAGTTACAGCTCTTTGTTTTTGAGTAACACCTAACGCGGCAACAACGACAATATCAGCCAATTTTTCTTGATTGGGGCTTAATTTTACGTTTATTTCTGAGCGCTTGGCTATTAAGATTTCCTGTGTTGTAAATCCTACAAAAGAAAAAACAAGGACTCCCTTTTCATCATCCAATACGTTTATCTGGTATTCGCCGTTTGCTTTTGATAAAACCTTGTTGCTGGGATTAGACTTTACAGATATTACTGCGCCGACTAATGCCGATCCCTCAGCATCAACTATTTTTCCTTTTATTAGTTTCGCTTGTGCACAGATTTGAGCGGATGTACATAACATCAGTATAAACATCATTAATTTACTCATACAGCTAGCAATTTGGTTGTTAATCTTACAATTTAATGTTCATGACATTAATAAAAGAGTTAACAAATCAACTAATAGATAAATTAATTAAACATTCTACTGAAATATGCATGGTGATGTCATAAGTATCAACTGCTTCTATTACTGTCCTATAATTTCTGCGTAGGTCTTTTCAAAATCCTGTCCGTAATTTCTTGTATATTCTTTCATGAAATTTAAATAGGTCTCTTTTGATAAACCATGCCTACCTAGTATGATTAGAGAGCGGCATTTTAGCTCAAGTGCTTCTTCATTCATTTGATCAAATTGAAAAATACAATTGGCTAATTTTAAAATAAAGTCCGGTTCTGATTGCAAAATGGCATTTGAAGTATAATTAAGGATGGCACTAATTACAAAATCACTCACATTCGCCTTGGTATCATCCAACCAGGAATATTGTGCCTCTCTTAAAAAAGCGCCTTCTTTTAACATTGTCAACAATTCGGTTATATAATTTTTATCTATGGCGCTTGATTTCTCATCAGCTAGCTTTAAAAATTGCTGGTAATCGAGTTTAATTGAATTATTTAAAATTTCAAATCTCCATTTCCCTGTTTCTTTGGAAATAGCAGTGGCACCTACTTTTTCAAGTATTGATTTCAGTTTTATAATATTAACCGAAAAATTATTTCGTGCATCTTTTATTGGTTTATCAACCCAAATTGTTTCATACAGTTTATCCGAAGAGATGCCTTTGCCATCTTTGAAAGTATTAATAAGAATCAATAAAAATATCTCCTTAAGAAGAGGAGTAAACTGGCGGGTAATATCGTTTCCTTCCTTATCAATCACTTCAAAATGACCAAAAAGAAAAATAGCAGATGATGTCTTAAAATTTTCATACAATCCATGACTTGATAATTTTTCTTCATCTGCCAAAGATTGAAAAGCTGGTT
>CANLED010000303.1 GCA_947489175.1 Chitinophagaceae bacterium
TGTCTCGTCACCTTCGGCGCCTCGCCAGAGTCCACCCCTCCTGTCCAGGAGGGGAGTCTTTGATGGGGGAAGCCTGCATTTTAACATGCTGATTTTCAATGAATTATAAGTCTGTCATCCTGAGCGCAGCGAAGGACCTCAACTTCCTCAACTTCCTCAACTTCCTCAACTTCCTCAACTTCCTAAACTTCCTAAACCCCTTCAACCCCTTCAACCCCTTCAACCCCTTCAACCCCTTCAACCTCCTCACTCACCTAGCTTCCTATTCATTACAAACACCCTATCATCTAAGGTTTTCAAAAACACTATCAACTTTGTCTTTTCGTCTTTGCTCAGCCTGATGCCCAGACTTCCTTCTTTTTTTAACAAAGGGTCCAACGTCTGCATGTTTACAACCTGACTATTGTAATGCTCAATTGCGTCTGCTAATGAAAAAAACCTGCCATCATGCATATATGGCGGCGTATAGCTAATATTTCTCAAGCTGGGTACCTTGAAGCTGAATAAATCACGCTTGTCTAGTGTTATGAGGTATCTCCCCGAATCATTTAAAATGCTTGTTTTCAGACCTGTATTCCTAAAGCTGTTGTCTGTGAACAGCGGTTCATTGTGGCATGCATTGCACTTGGCAAGAAATATGTTATAACCTTCCTGTTCCACCTGGGTATATTTTGCTTGTCCCCTTTTAACACTGTCATATTTTGCTTCTGTGCTGGTGCACATCAACATAAATTGAGAAAGCGCCTTCAGCAGTGTTTCACCGGTTATGGTATTTGTGCCAAAGGCTTTGAATATGAGCGGTTTATAATTTGGATTCTTATTAATTTTTGAAACAACATGCTCCATTGTTTCTCCCATTTCAATTTGGCTTGTTATCGGAGCTATGGGCTGTAGATCTAAGTCTGCAATTCCCCCATCCCACATAAATGAACTGCTCCAAGCGAGGTTCATGAGGGGTGGACTGTTCCGCTTAGTAAGCGCGCCATTTAACCCATGGCTTAAATCATGGTCATTATGTGTGAATGCCGACGTTGAAGTATGGCAAGAACCACAGCTAGTAGAATTGTCAATTGAAAGTAGTGGATCGTAAAATAACTTTTTTCCCAGCGCAAAACCAGCATCAGTAATATTATTCGTCTCAAAATGATAAGTAGGCTTTGGGAAATATGACGGCGACTTAAAAAAAAATACTTGGTTTACAATTTCTTTTTGGCAAGCAAATGCCGCAACAATCAATACCAGGGACGATATGGTTAATTTTTTCTTCAATCATTGGTTGTTTTCACATGTACAAACATGTTGGCATAGTTTTCAGCTACAGAAGCACTAAAAGGGGTAGCCATCACCACCGAGTTTGACGATATGCTGATTTTATGCTTGCCGGTAAACACTTTGAGGATGTCACCCTGAATGAATATAGTGCTGTTCTTTGCATTATTCACTTTAACACCTCCGAGAGGGTTTAAATCGATTGAGACTCGCTTGATATTATTGATGGTACCACTGGTAAGACCTCCATAAAGACCAATATGGTACCTAAAAGACTTATCCGTTTGTGGAGAAACTGTCGAATTTCCTTCTAACTTAAAAAAGATATAACCACTGTTCCATGTCCAATACATGTCTGCTGCAGATGCAGTTGGATCCAAAACTCCAAGACGCTGACTGATGTCTTTTGTATTTCTTAAACTATCAACCCCAATCACAAAACTCATTTGTTTATACTGCCCGGGTGGTGTTGTGATAATTGCTGCTTTGCTTGTATCCTGTGATTCATCAATGAGAAAGTAAGAACTGTCTTGAGGCACTACGTACACAGAGCCATCGCTTTTTGTCAGTGAAATGTTGCTGATAAAGTATTTCAGGGAAGTTATTTTGAATTCTTCTCCAGATCCGTTTGTATAGGAAGTGTTTCCCCTACTAAGCGGTTGGTTACCTACAACATGATTAAAAGACAATGTTATCCTAGACCTGTTAGAATAATCAACAGGCTCCATGGCTTTTTTATTGCATGATAAAAAGGCAAATACCAATAGTACGATAGCTTTGGATTTCATGGTAGAATTTCAATTAAAGTTAAACACAATTCATGAATCCAACACAGATATAACACGCCTTGGAATTTTAAAAAATCGTATAAACACTCATCGGTTAATACTTAAATGTTGATAAAATCCTAAAAAAATGCAATAACACAATATTATCCATCGTTTAAAAAGAGATAATCCGTCTATTTTAACAGTCTGTTGTAACAAAATATCTATTTTTTTACTTCTATATTGTTCAAATCAATTGATTGTCAGTTAATTAGTACCAATTAAACAGCGATGTTTAATTTTTATACCCTAAATCCTACTCTAATGAAAACTAAACTGGGCTTGACCCCAAAGCACATGCTTTTTGTCATGCTTTTCACCTCAATTTCAATTATCCTCTCATTGAGTGGATATTCACAGGTTTGTTCCGACCCAGCCAATGTTATTTATGGGCTTGATTTCAATGGAAAAATTTACCCTATAACTGTAAGTAATGCAGCAGTGGGTCCAGATATCAACATAACGAATCCTTCCAATCCAGATAATTCAAATGCACTAGGATACGCAAGCACAACTGGAAAATTTTATTATTTTTTGAGAAATCCAAACAATGGAAATACTGGTACATTTGTTTCTTACGATCCAGTTAATGATGTTTACGGAAATCTTTCTGAAATCAACGGTCCATCTCAAAATGTATACAGGGCTAGCATCACGGTTGATGGTAAATATTATTGTATAGATATTAACAGTAATTTTTATTGTTACACCATTAGCACAAACACTTGGTCTTTGATTACAAGTACATTTGTTGATCAGGACGGAAATGATGTAGATGCTGTTTTTAGGGATTATAATTCAGGTGACATGGCTTTTGATGGTCAAGGTAATTTGTGGTTCGTGGTTTCAGGGAATGGAAAAATTGGATTGTATAAAATTCCTGGTCCAATCACAACTGCCAACATAAGTGCATTGGCTGTTGTTAGGGTGTTGTCAACCACCACAAGTACTCCAGATGGTAAAGGGGCCTATGGTATTGCCTTTAATGCAACAGGACAGATATACATTTCTACACAAAGCAACCTCTTTTTATACAATCCAGCTACTTTAACTTTTACCTTCAAGGGGTCTCCCAGTAACATGTCTGATTTAACTTCTTGTAATTTTCCATTAACAGTATCAACAATCTTGCCATTAAATTGGATTAATTTTAATGTTCAAGCAAATAATAAGGATCAAGCTTTTCTAAATTGGCAGGTGTCTAACCAGCTTGGCAACAAAGGTTTTTATATTGAAAGCAGCGTAGATCAAACTAATTGGCGGCAACTTGGTTTTGTATCATCACGATCAATGAATAACCAAGGAATTGAGCAGTACAGTTTCTCACATTTTATAAGCAATAAAGCTGCAACATTTTATCGGATCAAACAACAAGACTTTGACGGAAATTTTTCTTACTCTTGGGTAAGGGCCATTAAACAAGATGAAAAACTTG
>CANLED010000304.1 GCA_947489175.1 Chitinophagaceae bacterium
AAAATCAAGTACTTTCAACGAAACTTGGCAGCCTGTATTAGGGGAACAAAAAAATATTATCAATCATTATAATCAGTTAACAATTGCTCTTTCTCAAACAAAAGCTAATGTTAAAATAAATATTATTTTCAGAGTTTTTGATGAGGGAGTTGCCTTTAGGTATGATTTCCCAAAACAGCAAAATTTAAATTATTTTATTATTTCAGATGAAGCTTCCGAATTTAATATAGTAGGAAATCATAAAGTTTTTTGGTTGCCCGGAGATTTTGACACTAACGAATACAACTACGAAGAAACTCTATTCTCTGAAATTAATACGGATAAAGTTAATTTGAATAACGGAATTGGTTTTAAAGCAATTAATAAAAAATATATGGTTCAAACACCATTGATGATGAAATCTTTGGAGGGTATTTATTTAAATATTTTTGAAGCAGCAGTTGTCAATTATCCAGTCATGCAATTGGATGTTGATACTAAAAATTATAAATTAAAATCGAGTTTAGCACCCAATGCATTAGGAGATAAAGCCTATTTACAAACGCCTTGTGTTTCGCCTTGGAGAACCATAATGATTAGTGACGACGCACGTGATATAGTAGGTTCTAAAATGATATTAAACTTAAATGAACCTTCAAAAATTGATGATACTTCTTGGATAAAACCAATGAAGTACGTTGGTGTTTGGTGGGAAATGCATGTCGGAAAATCTACTTGGGATTATGCAGGTTCTCAAAACGCTCAAAATGCATTAGATAAAGAGTTGAAGCCCTCAGGAAAACATGGTGCAACAACCGCCAATACAAAACGGTATATCGATTTTGCTGCTAAACATGGTTTTGACGGTGTACTAGTTGAAGGCTGGAATGTAGGTTGGGAAGATTGGTTTGGCAATTGGAAAGAAAATGTTTTCGATTTTCTAACCCCTTATCCCGATTTCAATTTAAAAGAAGTTAATGATTATGCTAAATTAAAAGGGATTAAAATGATCATGCATAGCGAAACTTCGGGTTCGGTAGCCAATTTTGAAAGGCATTTGGATCGGTCATTAAACTTTATGAAAGAATATGGATATACAGCTGCCAAAACGGGCTATGTAGGAAGAATTATTCCAAGAGGAGAATTTCATGACGGTCAAACTATGGTCAATCATTATAATTTTATAGCACAGCGATTTGCCGATTATAAAATGATGGTCAATTCGCATGAAAGTTCTCGTCCTACAGGTTATAGCAGAACCTATCCTAACTATATTGCGGCCGAGGCTACTCGTGGAACTGAATTTAATGCTTGGAGTATTGGTAACTTACCTTCACACGAAACCGTTTTGCCTTTTACAAGATCGCTTGGTGGTCCTATAGATTATACACCTGGAATTTTTGAAATCAAAATGAGTTATTATGATGCTTCAAAAAAAGAGCAGGTTCACACTACTTTAGCAAAACAATTGGCACTTTATGTAACCCTATATTCTCCATTGCAGATGGCTGCAGATTTACCTGAAAACTATGAGAAATATCCAGATGCTTTTCAGTTTATAAAAGATGTAGCCGCTGATTGGGATGACAGTAAATATTTAGAAGCTGAACCCGGAGATTATCTAACAATTGCCAGAAAAGCAAAGGGAACTGAAAAATGGTTTTTAGGAGCAATTACTGATGAAAATTCTAGAAAAACAGAAATAAAATTAGATTTTTTAACACCAAATAAAAAATACAAAGCGACTATTTATCAGGATGGTAAAACAGCTGATTGGCAAAAGAATCCAATCAATTACGAAATTAAATCATTGCTAGTAACCTCAAAAACAAAGTTAAAATTAGTATTAGCCGCTGGTGGAGGAACAGCAATAAGCTTTTTTCCAATTAATTAAAACTACATATAAATGAAATATCGGATTGCACTATTTTTACTGCTAATCAATTCAACTTATGGAATTGCCCAACAAAAAACCTATTGTAATCCCATTAATATTGATTATGGTTATTGCCCAATTCCCAATTTTGTAACCCAAGGAAAACACCGCGCAACTGCCGATCCGGTAATCACTTTTTTTAAAGGAGAATATTTTCTTTTTTCTACCAATCAATGGGGGTATTGGCATAGTAAAGATTTGCTAAATTGGAAATTCATCTCCCGAAAATTCCTTCGCCCAGAACATAAAGTATACGATGAATTGTGTGCACCATCATTGTCATTTGTCAATGATACTTTATTAGTGGTTGGTTCTACTCAGGGTAAAGAGTTTCCCATTTGGATGAGTACCAATCCAACAAAAGATGATTGGAAAGAGTTAGTTCATAAATCTGAAACTGCCGCATGGGATCCTCAGATTTTTTGGGACAAGGAAAAAGATGAAGTCTATGAATATTATGGTTCTAGTAATTTGTATCCACTTTATGGAGTAAAATTGAATCGAAAGACTTTTCAGCCCGAAGGAGAGCGCATTCCAGTTTTAGCTTTAAATGATGATGAACACGGTTGGGAACGTTTTGGCGAACATAATGACAATACCTTTTTGCAACCTTTTACTGAAGGGGCTTTTATGACTAAATACAATAATAAATATTATTTGCAATACGGTGCGCCAGGTACTGAGTTTAGTGGTTATGCAGACGGCGTTTATGTTGGTTCAAATCCGTTAGGTCCTTTTGAATATCAGTCTCATAATCCTTTCTCCTATAAACCAGGAGGATTTGCAAGAGGAGCAGGGCATGGTGCTACTTTTCAAGATATAAATAATCAATATTGGCATGTTTCAACCATTGGAATTTGTACAAAAAATAACTTCGAAAGGCGTATTGGTATTTGGCCAGCTGGTTTTGATAAAGATGATATTTTATATAGTAATACAGCTTATGGTGATTATCCAACGTATTTGCCCTCAGAAAAAAAGAATCATCTTAATGAAAACTTTTCGGGTTGGATGTTGTTGAATTACAACAAACCCATTCTAGTATCATCTTCTCTTGGCGGCTATCAGGCAAATTATGCTGTAGATGAAGATATAAAAACCTATTGGTCAGCAAAAACTGCGAATAAAGGAGAATATTTGATTTCAGATTTGGGAGAGCTTAGTACCATTAATGCTATCCAAATTAATTATGCGGACCAAGACGTTGAAATTATGGGAAAACCTGAAACTACATTAGGTCACAAGTATATTATTTATGCTTCTAGTGATGGAAAAAATTGGAAGACTTTAATTGATAAAAGTAAAAACGCGATTGATGTTCCTCATGATTATATTGAACTTCAAAAACCAATTATAGCAAGGTATTTGAAACTAGAAAATATTCAAATGCCAACGGGGAAATTTGCAATTAGCGGTTTTAGAGTTTTTGGAAAAGGAAGCGGGGAAAAACCAAAAGCAGTTCAAAATTTTGTACCCTTACGTTCAGGTCCAAAAGTAAAAGGAGAAAGAAGAAATGTATGGTTCAAATGGCAACAAGAGTCTAATGCAGATGGCTATGTTATTTATTTTGGAAAATCTCCAGATAAATTATACGGGTCAATTATGGTTTA
>CANLED010000305.1 GCA_947489175.1 Chitinophagaceae bacterium
TTAGGGTAGTATATGACGTGTTTTTAGCAATATGTTGAAATAAAAAGGAAAGTTAAAATTCATACTCGAAAGCAACAAAAAATTTGAAAGATTTTAAAAATAAATGAGAAATCCATTCAATAATCAGTTATTTATTGAAATTTTTGCGGTGATTTGCCCCTTAAAACAAAAATTGAAAAATTGCATTCCCCTTACTGGTTCTATCACCCCACCCAGCTTCAACAGATTCGCTTCAATCATCTTACTTTGCACGTCTTCTGCAGGGAAGGGAACTTTTACGGTTTGTTATTAATCAGTATTTTCTGTGAAATTATTTAATGGTCCATCCTATTATAAAAATTTTAATTTTACCCCATGCTTAATTTACTTCAGCCAACCAACCTAAAAAATGAAATTGTCATATTAGTCCCTTTAAAGGAGTCTGATTTTGAGTTGCTTTATGAGGTGGCATCAGACCCGTTGATTTGGGAGCAGCATCCCAATCCGGATAGGTACAAGCTGGATGTTTTTAAGAACTATTTTCAAGGAGCGATGGAGTCTAAAGGTGCTTTTCTCATCATGGATGCCGCCACAGGCAAGGCATTGGGCAGTTCAAGGTTTTATGACCATCATCCAGATAAAAAAGAAATTAAAATTGGTTATACTTTTTTTTCGAGGGCTTGTTGGGGGAAATCTATCAATAAAAATGTAAAATCACTCATGATTGAATATGCTTTAACCTTTGTGGAGGACATCATTTTCCATGTAGGGGCTTCCAATATTCGTTCTCAAATAGCGATGGAACGCATTGGGGCTGCAAAAATTGGCACGGAAGAAGTGGCATATTTTGGCGAAGCCACCAGGCTTAACTCTGTCTATCAGATCAGCAAAACTTAGCATTCAGTAAAATTGGTTATCTTTAAGCATAAATTTAGCCTTATGGGATTTCACATCAATCAGAAAATAGCAGCAAAAAACGCATCTTCCAATACCAAGAGCAATGTTCAGGGTGGTAATTCGAAGTTTATTGCAAAATCAGCGACTACCAAATCTTCAGGAGCTACTAAGAAGCCGGTTAAGACGGGTGGGACTAGGGGAAGCTGATTTAATCAGGTTGAAGGGGTTGAAGTGGTTGAGGGGGTTGAAGGTCTAGTTTTAGGTTGAAAGTTTAAGGTTTATAGAGTTTCCCATCACCGTCTCCCGAAGGGGACGGGGATGAATCAAGGTTGAAAGTTTAAGGCTTATAGAGTTTTCCATCACCGTCTCCCGAAGGGGACGGGGATGAATCAAGGTTGAAAGTTTAAGGCTTATAGAGTTTTCCATCCCCGTCTCCCGAAGGGGACGGGGATGGATCAAGGTTGAAAGTTTAAAGTTTCACGGAGGTTAAAGGGTTGATGATTCAAAAATATCTTTGAATGAATGATAAAAAAAATTACATTCATACAAAGAAATCATATGAAAAAAATCATAACCCAACTTGTCTTAGTCTTTTTGGTGTTGTCTGCTGTTGCACAAAACAGCTACAACATCATCCCGCTTCCTAAAAAATTAGAGCCAGCAGCGGGAAGTTTCAGCTTTAAAAAAGGAACATCAATAACCATCACAGATCCATCATTAGAAACAATTGCAACGTTGTTGGCAGATAATATCAAAACTGCATCAGGCAATGTAATTGCAGTCAAAACTGGTAAGGCTGGTGCTTCAGGCATTGTTTTTTCATTAAACAATGGATTGGAGGAAGAGGGATATACATTGAAGATCAGTTCAAAGAAAATTGACATCCAATCTAAGACAGCAAAAGGTGCGTTCTATGCATTTCAATCACTTTTGCAATTGATGCCTCCACAAATCTATGCAACATCAACATCTACTGCTCAATTAACAGCACCCAATTGTTCAATTGAAGACGCGCCAAGGTTCGGATACCGTGGATTGATGCTGGATGTAGGTCGTTATTTCTTTTCTGTGGATGCAGTAAAAAGATTTATCGACTTGATGGCTGTGTATAAATTGAACACTTTTCATTGGCATTTAACAGAAGACCAAGGATGGAGGATAGAGATCAAAAAATATCCTTTGTTGACTTCAATTTCATCAGTAAGAAAGGAGACGATGGTGGGTCATTACAGTGACCAGAAATACGACAACACCCCTTATGGCGGTTTCTACACTCAAGAGCAAATCAAAGAAGTTGTTGCCTATGCAGCAAAAAAATACATCACCATCATTCCAGAAATAGAAATGCCCGGCCATTCACAAGCAGTGTTGGCGGCATATCCACAGCTTGGTTGCAACCAAGATAAAATGTATCAAGTTCAAACCAAGTGGGGCGTTTCAAATGATGTGCTTTGTCCACGCGAAGAAACCTTCACTTTCATGCAGGATGTGTTAACAGAAGTGATGGCTTTGTTTCCAGGACAATATATCCACATTGGCGGAGATGAATGTCCGAAAACCCAGTGGAAGGAAAGTCGCTTTTGTCAGGACCTCATCAAAAAACTCAATTTAAAAGACGAGCATGAATTGCAGAGTTATTTTATACGCCGCATTGATAAGTTCGTAACATCAAAAGGGAAAAAACTTTTGGGTTGGGATGAGATTTTAGAAGGCGGGATTTCACCAAATGCGATGGTGATGTCGTGGAGAGGTACGAAAGGTGGTATAGATGCAGCGAAACAAAACCATGATGTGGTGATGTCGCCCAACAGTTATTTTTACTTAGATTATTACCAAGCAGATTCAAAAACAGAGCCGTTGGCGATTGGTGGGAATTTACCGCTGAGCAAGTGTTATTCTTTTGAGCCAGATTTGCCAGAATTGACAGCAGCAGAGGCTAAGCATGTTGTGGGAATTCAGGCGAATGTTTGGACGGAGTATATCAGCAACATAAACTATGCAGAATACATGACGTATCCACGTGCATTGGCGTTGTCTGAGGTAGCATGGTCTACCAAGGAATCTAAGAATTACGAGAACTTCAAGGCAAGGTTGAAGGGACATATGCCATCGATGGATGCGATGAAGATTAATTATTCTAAGGCGTTTTTGAAGCAGTAAGATAAATGAAGAGTGAAGAATACAATGAAGAGTGAAGAATGAAAAATGAAGAATGACGTCTTTGTAATTTAATAAAATAAAAAAAAATCTTCCCATCCCCGTCTCCCGAAGGGGACGGGGATGCATTTTTAAGAAGAAAAAGCCTCACCTTCCTCTTCGAGAGAAGGTGAGGGGAAATTATTTACTTAACGTCATAACCTTTATATTAGGATCTCCCTATAATACATTTATAATGACGTCTTTTTAATTCATTGAAAATCAAGTTGTTAAATTTCCTATTTTTCTTCCCATCACAGTCTCACGAATGTGAAATTTAACCAATTGCCTTATTTCAAATAGTGATGAAGTATGGAGCTGACAGCATCCCTTTACATTACGGTGGCTTCGACAGGCTCAGCCACCACTATGCTTTTACGCAATGTGAAATAAGACACAGAATGATTTTTAGGTTAGTTACCACTAAGTAGTTCTGTCAATTTGGCTA
>CANLED010000306.1 GCA_947489175.1 Chitinophagaceae bacterium
CAGGGTATACATTACTGGAGCTGTCTTTAAGCCAGGAGCCTACTCCATTGAAAATGGCCTTGATATGAGGGAATTGATAGCAAAAGCACAGGGGATTAAAGAGGATGCTTTTACTGGAAGGGCCAATATGGTGAGGTTGCGAACTGACATGACTAAAGAGTACAAGAGTATCAACCTCAAGAATATTCTCAATGGCACTGAAACCATCCAAATGAAGAAGGAAGACAGTATTCATGTTGTTTCCATTCTGGAATTGAGGGACAGCACAACGATAACTGTTCTTGGTCCTGTCAAAAAACCAGGAGATTTCAGGTACGAAGATTCATTGACACTGCAGGCAGTCATTTTGCAAGCTGGAGGTTTTATGGAAAATGCCACACCATCCAGGATTGAAATTGGCAGACGCAAGAAAGACATCAACCTGGGCACCAAAGGTGCACCAACTTCAGAAGTAATACAGGTTGATATCAACAAGGATCTGGGCCAAATTGGAACCGATATTTATTTGCAACCCTTTGACGTAATCAGTGTAAAGGCCGATCCAGCCAAAGTCAAACAGGTCTCTGTAAAGGTATCTGGTGAAATCCTCTATGCAGGAACCTATACACTTGAAAATCCAGAAGAGCGGTTAAGCTCAATTGTAAAGAGGGCAGGCGGATTATTGCCTTATGCTGATATCAATGGCGCAAAGTTGGTACGCAAAAAAGAAAAGTTGGACACCGCCCAAATCAAGCGCTTGGCAATGTCAGCTATTAAGTCATCTTCAGATTCAAAATATGCAGATACAGCAACCAATGTGGCCACCAAGGAATTGAGTAGTCCAACCACTGATGTGGCATTGGATTTAGCAAAGATCATGGCAAAACCCAATTCGGATGATGATGTAACCTTGCAAGATGGAGATGAATTAATCATCCCCCGTTACAACAATACGGTTTCAGTTGGTGGAGAGGTTTTAAAGCCAGTAACAGTGCAATATGAGACTGGAAAAGGATTTGGAAGTTATTTGTCAGCCGCAGGTGGATTTACAAGAAATGCATACAAATCCCGTGCATTCGTTGTCTATCCCAATGGCAGATCAGCAAAATCACACTCTTTTTTAGGCATTCGGTCTTACCCTAGGGTTACACCAGGTAGTTCAATTTTTGTTCCCTTAAAGCCCGAAGGGAATAGTTTTGATCCGGCAAAGGCAGGAATCTTGGTTTCAGCATTCTCTGCGGTTATGACAGCCTTGGTTTTATTTTTTAGATAATCAGTTTAAATCTAGTATTGATGTCGAGTCGTAATCAATTAGAAAAAATAAGCTTAATAACACTTATCAATTCTTTGGTAAAAAGTGTAAAATTTCTGGTTTCAAAATGGAAATCAATTTTGACTGCGGGTGTTGTAGGTGCAGCATTGGGTCTGTTCTTATCATGGTACATCCCTGTTTCATATGTTTCAAAAATGAAGTTTGTGATCGAGGAAAGTGGCGGGGGAATGGGAGGATTGGCATCACTTGCAGGACAATTTGGTTTTGATATCAACTCTTCCGTTAAAGGGGGATTATTTACCGGAGACAATGTCTTGTTGTTTTTAAAAAGCGAACAGCTTTGCAGGGAAACACTAATGACTCCATATGATTCTAAAATGTCATTGGCAGATAGATATGCCGATGCAAAAAAATGGAAGGATAAGTGGAAAACTAATAAGTCAATTGGGGTTATTAACTTTTCAAAATTTCAGGATGGGAAGTTTCCAAGGCTTGAGGATAGCCTCATGCAGGTAATTGTGAAAGAGATAGTTGAACGGGATCTTACAGTCGCCAAGCCAGATAAGAAAGCCTCTTTTATTGAAGTCCAATCAATAATGCGGGATGAAATGCTGAGTAAACTTTTTTCGGAAAGATTGGTTTCAATTGCTACCGCAAAATATCTTCAGTCAAAAACAAAAATCAAGCAGCTCAACATTTTGAGACTCCAAAGAAGAGCTGACAGTTTGTCGGCTTTATTGGATGATAAATCATTTAACGCTGCAGCTTCTCAACAGGAATTAGTTGACGCCAATCCGGCAATTCGAACAGCTCCATTGAACGCTGAAATTGCTACAAGAAATAAAACGATTGTTGCAACCATTTTTGGAGAGGTGGTCAAGAATCTTGAACTTTCAAAAACCATGTTGAATCAGGAAACACCTGTAATCGAGATGGTTGACAGGAGTTCATTGCCCCTTGAAAAAAAGGAATTAAAAAAGTTTATTGGTGTATTGGCTGGAGGATTGATTAGTACTTTTATTTTTATCATATTTCTGCTAATCAGAAAATTCATGAATGAAATTTTGACTTCAAATTGATTTCAGTCAGATTCTATTTTGGGAACTTGAAAGCAAGAGTTGTCGGATGGCTTGATTCAGTTGGGATTGATAAGCCTGTGCTATTCACAATTTCTTCAAGGGGTGTTCAGGCTGGGGGAACACTTTTTTCTATTTTCCTTGTTTCAATTTATCTGACAAAGGCCGAACAAGGGTATTATTTTACATTCGGAAGTGTATTGGCAATCCAAGTGTTTTTCGAGCTAGGCTTATCTTCAATTATAGCACAATATGTTGCACATGAAGCGGCACAAATAACTTGGGATTCTCCTACTGAAATATCAGGACCAATAGGCCGCTTATCAAGACTGTCTTCCCTACTTCATTTTTTTATTAAATGGTTTGCTGTATCCTCAGTACTTCTGTTCTTTATACTTCTTTTATTAGGGGTATTATTTTTTACAATATTTGGTAAATTATCAGATAATGTTGATTGGTTTTACCCTTGGATTATCATTGCATTTTCAACCTCTTGTCTTTTATTTATGTCCCCTTTTATGTATTTCCTTGAAGGACTTGGCAAGGTTAAAGAGGTTGCAAAAATCCGACTATTACAACAGGTGATTCAGATTTTGATTCTTTTATTATCCTTGCTTGGAGGGCTAAAGTTATTTTCAAGCCCATTGGCTAATGTGTTATCAATGATTGTGCTTCCAGTGTATTTATATTTTTCACAGAATAAAAATATTCTTCAAAATATTTGGAAAAAACTGTCTGTTGAAAGGGTGAGTTATAAAGCAGAAATATTTCCTATGCAATGGAGAATAGCCTTAAGTTGGGTTAGCGGCTATTTTGTATATCAACTATTTAACCCAATAATTTTTGCGCATGATGGACCTGTTGCGGCAGGTCAGATGGGTATTACATTGGCTGTTTTAAATGGGATTTTGACGATTGCATTGAGTTGGATAAACACTAAAATTCCGCTCTATTCTACTTTGATTGCGAGAAATCAATTTAGCACATTGGATTCAATTTTCTATAAAACACTCAAGCAAGTGGCAGTCATAAGTTTGTTAATGATTGGCGCGTATGTTTCAGTTGTTTATTATCTTCAGGCAACCCAAAATTCATTTGGTTCACGATTCTTGGAATTTATTCCGTTGTTAATGTTGGCGCTTACTACTTACGCTAATTTATACATTTCTTCATTGGCGATTTACCTTCGTTG
>CANLED010000307.1 GCA_947489175.1 Chitinophagaceae bacterium
CATCTAGCTAAATAAGAAGAACCAAAACCTCCATCAAAACTTCCCACTTTTGGCCCTGTTTGACCGAAAATTGCGTTATCAGAAGCAATCGTTAAATCACAAACAACGTGTAATACATGTCCACCACCAATTGCATATCCATTTACCATTGCGATTACAGGTTTAGGCATTGAACGAATCGCTTTATGTAAATCCAAAACATTTAAACGTGGTACACCATTTTCAGAAATATATCCTCCAATACCTTTAACATTTTGATCTCCTCCTGAACAGAATGCTTTGTCTCCAGCACCTGTTAAGATAATAACCCCAATATCATTACGTTCTCTACAAATGTTCATTGCATCCAACATATCCATATTTGTCTCTGGTCGAAACGCATTGTAAACACGAGGTCTGTTGATCATAATACGCGCAATACCATCCAAGAAATCAAATTTGATATCTGTATATTCTTTAATTGTTGTCCAATTATGTTTTGCCATTGTTTTGTTTTTTTGTGGTGCGAAATTAATAAAAGATGATGATTAAAGGTGGATTTTAAAATTGTATTTTGTTAAAAATAATTGGAATTTATAATCTTATATTTCATGTTTTTAATTAAATTCAATAGAAATTAATCTTAAAATCAAATTTCGAAAAAAAATGACCCCTAAATTTCAAAACAAATACAGAATTGAATCAGCACGTTTACACAATTGGGATTATAGATCAGATGGTTCCTATTTCATTACCATTTGCACTAAAAATAGAGAACATTTTTTTGGTGATATTCAAAATGGTAATATGATTTTAACCGAAATAGGTCAATTGGCATATCAATTTTGGAAGGAAATACCTGACCATTTCTCATCGATTGAATTAGGAAATTTTGTAATAATGCCCAATCACGTTCATGGAATTTTGACGATTCATGGTTATAATAAAAATATTATTTGGGATGGGAACAAACCGGCGTCATCATCCATGGATGATAAAAATGATAATAATGATTCAAAATCAAAAAACGAAAAAATGTCAAAAATATCACCAAAACCAGGATCAATTTCAACCATTATTCGTTCCTACAAATCGGTTGTGACAAAACATTCAAAACAATTTGATTCGAATTTTGCGTGGCAATCTAGATTTCACGACCATATCATTCGAAATCGATATTCATTTTATGTGATTCAAAAATACATTTTTAACAATCCTAAGAATTGGGAAAATGACCGATTTAATAAATGATTATTTCTTCAACAGTTTAACCAAAAAGGGTAAATTATTTCTATATAAACGTAGATATTCATAATCTGTTGCACCAAAACTATGGTTAAATCGAGCAACTTGTTCTATTGATGAACCACCAAAATCAAAGATGAAATTTGAATTCGAATTTAAATGAATCACCTCATCCATAATCAAATGCATCGCACCCACTTCTCGACCTTTTGGAGTTGAACCTCCTTTTATATAAAGGATTCGATCATTGGTTATTGAAAAACATGCTGATGCAACCAATTCATTTTCAAACCAACATTCGTATATTTTACCTAATTTTCTTTGCTTCAATTCAATTAAAAGAGAGTGTAAACGTTTGTATTGTTCATCTTTCATCTCCTTCAATGTTTCTCCCCTATTCTCTTTGAATAATTTAATGACATTTTCAGTTTCTACTGATAGAACAATCTCACAATTTTGTTTTCTAGCTTTTGAAAGATTTCGTTTTAAGTTAGTAGAATATTTTTTTGAAATCTCTTCGTAAGATGATGATAAATTAATGGATTGACATTTTTTAGATGATATTTCAAACGATTGATTATCAATGTCATTTTCAAAATTCAATTGAATATCTATTAATTTTAATTTCTTTGGAATGGCATTTATAAATTGTTCAACTAGACTTGTTGTCAGAATAGATTTTGAAAAAATACCTAATTGTAAGGCGAAAATTGGATTAAAAAAATAATTCAACCCAAACTTGGATTTTTTTGTAATTGGAAAGACAGCTTCATACTCATTCAATACAAGTGCATCCCAATTATCACATACAGCATCTAAATACCATGAATAAGCAAATACTATCCCATTTGATGCTGTTTCAATACAATCATCCCATTTAGACTTATCTAATTCATTATGAGCAATATATCGAATTGAAGATGTCATTTGTTTAAAATAGATTTAACAGTAGATTTAAGAAAATTTTTGACTTCAAAGGTATATAAATTCTTTCCTCCATTATTTCTAATTTCCTCACAAATAACTTCATAAGCTGTATCTAAATGAATTAATCGAAAAACACTATCGTTCATTTCAATTTTTCCCATCGCCCCTTTTTCAATTAAAATAGACTCTAATTTATTCAATGTATTTACGACACCTTTTTTCTTTGCGTATACTTTTACTAGTTTATCTTCTATTCTACCGGATTCATTTACAGACTTATATTTTAAATCAATGTATTTACGATAGCTAACTTGTTGATCTTCTTCTACAAAATGAGCAAATGTAAAACTGTGTTCTAAATCAACATCAATCAATAACATTTTGGCTCTTGTTTTTTTCAAATAGTCAAAAACAGAATCTTTTCCAAAAGTCGAATTATAGTTCATTTCAGCTATATCATCTGCATCTTTTCCAAAAGCCATAAATGAATGCAAAGGGTCATTACTTCTAATAAAATCAACTCTTTCGAATGTCAATTTGGATAATGCTCCCATTTCTGTTGCATTTTTTAATTTATCAAAAGTGTCGCCTGCTTTGAAATCATCAACGAAAGCTGGAAATAACAAAGTCCCATCTTTCAAAACACGTTTAAAACTATCAACCAGCAAATTACTGTTTAACTTCTCTTTATTTTTGAATGTATTATAAGCTAGTTTAGAAATATCAGATGCGATCAAAAGCGTGTCATCTGACTTCAACCCTAAATTATCCGCTATTTCTTGATAAGGCACATACATTTTTCTTAATTTTTGAATAATATAAATCTAATGTCTAATGTCTAATGTCTAATGTCTAATGTCTAATGTCTAATGTCTTTTTATTCTTAATTATCATCGCACTCCCTTGCCAGTCTGGAATTTCAATTAAACATTCTGGAATTGTTACTATAAATTCATCGATTGCTTGTTTAGCCCCATCCCATGTATGGTTGTAATCGTGAATAATCAATACTCCTCCTGGAGAAAGTTTCGGATAAAAATAGTTTAAAGCAGCAATTGTTGGTTTGTATAAATCTGCATCTATGTTTACTAATGCAAACTTTGTTTCTTTTAATTCAACAGTTGTGTCAGGAAAATAACCTTTGTAAAAATAAACATTAGAACTATTCTTAAATAGAGACTTTACAGTTTCCAATTGCGTATCAGAAAAATTACTTACTGTATAGCGATCATCTGCGTTTTTTTCAGCCTTTAAATCTTGTTCTACAAAACCTTCGAACGTATCAAATAAATGTAACTCTCTTGTCTTATCCATTTCATGAAGAATGGCAGCCGTTTCACCTTGATAAACTCCCAATTCTACAAA
>CANLED010000308.1 GCA_947489175.1 Chitinophagaceae bacterium
AATCTTAAATATGAGAAAGGGATGTAAAATATGGCATGAAATCCATCACCCCGGCTTTAGATCTTCACCCCTCCTTTAAGGAGGGGAAATTTTGTTGGGTGGCGTTTTTTTTCAAATAAAATGGCCAAATTGTATACATTTTTGACAACTTTAACCGAAAAGCTATGATTGTATTTTTATAATTTAGATTGTGATTGAGGCTCTTTATAGGGCAGGTCTTTTATAAATATGTATGAAGTATGGGTATAATTATAAACCAGAAAAAAAGCAGTGTTTTTCTTTATATCCAGATATAGTTCGGTGTCTAAATAATCATAAAAGGTAAATCATATTTATTTTTGACATTGCATGAGAACAAACTAATTTAAATTATAAGGATATGAATTCTTTTAGGAAACCACTTCAACCTCTTACCAGCAATGGGTATACACTTTCTAGTGCTCTAAATAGATTGGGCCCACTAAATTCTAGTCAGTCAGATTTGACAATTGAAGAATATAAAAGGCTATTTCAATTGCAAGGTTATCTATGGATTAAGGGTTTTTTTGAGCGCAAGGAGGTATTGGAATTGCGCAAACGATTTTTTGAATCCTATAGGGATTCAGGATTATTACCTTTTGATAGCAATCCACAGGAAGGCCTTTTTTCAGGCAATGCCGAAACTGAGCTCAATCAAAAAATTTTGATGGAATTTGTGAGAACAGCAGCCTACGAATCATTTTGCCTACATCCCAAGCTCTGGCAGTTTTATGACAACTTTTTTGGAAGTCCGAGTTACTTGCACAAGCGAAAAATTATCCGCTATAAGACTCCGAATGTATTGAATCAATTGTTGAAAACACATCCAGCAACTACACCTGCACACTATGATCTAATTTACCTGCGTGGTGGCAATGATACAGTTGTTTCAAGCTGGATTCCACTGGGAGATACCCCTATTGAAATGGGAGGATTGGTATATCTTGAAGGATCCGATTTACTTGGCAGAAAAATGGAAGCTGATTTTACTGCTCAGCATCAGAATTTGAGTCCCGAGGAACGAATTAGTGCTTACAACAAAAATATGATTGAAGGAGGTTGGGTTGGTAAGGATTTGGAAGCAATGGCTGAACAATTCGATACCCGTTGGCTTGTTGCTGACTACGAAGCAGGGGATATTGTTTTTCACAGTCCTTACATGATTCATGCTGCTACCAATAATATCGATGCAAATGGGAGAATCCGTCTTTCAACCGACATAAGGTATCAAAGCATAAGAGAAGAAATAGATGTTCGGTGGGGGAATCATTGGACTTTAGAGGACATGCTGTGATTTAGCCATGATACTGGTTATATTAAAATGAAAATATTTTTATCATTCAACATCATATTACTATAATAAAAAATTAATTACATGGAAATGAAATTTGAGTTAAACAATAAGGTAGCACTAGTTACTGGTGGTGGATCTGGAATCGGATTGGCAATTGCTGCACAGTATATCGCACTAGGCGCAAAGGTTGCCATAACCGGGCGCAACATCGAAAAATTACAAGCTGCAAAAGTAGAACTGGGGGATAATTGTTTTATATATGTGAATGATGTAACCCAAAAGGATACCCATGGAAAATTGGTTGAAACCATAGAGCGGGAACTTGGTCCAATTGAGATTCTAGTCAACAATGCAGGTATGCATAGTAAAAAACCATCCATGGAAGCAACAGACAGCGAATTTCAAATGGTCATGGATACCAATATCAACAGTGTTTTTGCTCTTACCAGGACGGTATTGCATTACATGTTGCCGCGGGGAAAAGGTTCGGTGATCAGCATTAGTTCCATGGCAGCACTTTTTGGAATTACGCAAGTTGTTGCCTACAGCAGTTCCAAGACTGCGCTTTTGGGTATGACAAGATCTTTGGCATCAGAGTATTCGCATACAGGTGTTAGGTTTAATGCCATCGCTCCTGGTTTTATAGAAACCAAAATGTTTTTGAACATCATGGAAAGTGATCCAGCCAGAAAAGAAAAAATTCTTTCACGCACGCCCGCAAGACGTTTTGGAACTACAAAAGAAGTTGGACATGCCGCTGCGTTTTTAGCTTCTGATTTCTCAAATTTTATAACGGGTATTTGCCTTCCAGTAGATGGAGGTAATTCAATTGGCTTTTAATTTGAATACAGAATAAAAGATATTCATTTATTGTTGGTGGCAGGCTAATTTTTGACCTATTGCATTAATTTTAATGCTGCTTATATGCCATGCACCTAAGTTGGCAGCATATAATTCGTTGAAATCTTTCCCTCCAAAAGCCAGGTTGGTTGGATTACACAAGGAGTGAGCCTCCCAATCATCTATAAGTAAACTAACCTCCTGTGCTGGGCTAACTTTATAAATATAATTTGGTGCGTAGCATCCTATATATAAGTTTCCGTCAATATCAAATGCCAAGCCATCAGGACAGCTTCGCGGTAGCGTGCAGAAGACTTCGCGGGTGCCTGCACATCCATCTGCATTGATGGCAATTCTTTCAACGCCAGGAAGCCATGTGCAGGCTACATATAGCCAATCTTCATTTGCTGAAAGCGCCAATCCATTTGCAAAATTAAAAGGACCATTGTGCCAAATTTTTCCATTCCCACGCTCGTCAAAACAAAATATTTTACCTGAGACCTGTCTAAATGCACCACTTTCTGATACCCATAGTTTTCCGGTTTTACCAAAACATGGAAAATTTGGATTGTTAAATAAAACCCCTTCTGCACCTTCTGCAAATTTGGATAGTTTCATTGTGTGTATCGTTAATTTCCAAACACATCGATTCTTGAGGTCGCAAATTGCCAACCATGATGAGTCTGGGGAAAATGCGATTCCGAGATTGAACCCTGTTGTATTGGCAACTTCCTTTATTTCACTTCCATCTGGAGATACCCTGTAAATTTGTCCTCCTTCACCTCCTGCCCAAATAGATCCATCGGGATGTACCGCAATACATTCTGGATGGTCTAGCCCATCAGCAAAAATTGTAATGTCTTCAATTGTTAAGGCCATATTTTAAGTTTATATGTCAACATAAAAGTGTCATTTATATCACGACACTGATCATTATTTATCAATTCAACTAACCCATTTAAAAAATAAAAATGGGTGTTAATTTCTATTATTTTTTGCTTCCTGCGATTGTTATTCCTAGTCCTCCATCAATCCTGAATGCCTGTCCAGTGATGAATGAGGATTTATCGTCACATAGATATTTTACTAGTTCTGCAACTTCCTCCGGAGGACCTATTCGTTTTGTTAAATGCATATCAATACATTCATCCAATACAGATGCCGGATCTGGCGACAGGGCTATGGCATCTCGTAGCATCGGTGTGTCAATTGTTCCTGGACAAACTGCTACACACCGGATATTGGGGGCATAATCTACAGCAATGCTTCTGGTTAAACCCAGGATAGCTGTTTTTGCTGTTGTATAGGCGGATACATTTTGCTGACTTACAAATGCTTGAAC
>CANLED010000309.1 GCA_947489175.1 Chitinophagaceae bacterium
TGAAGTATTAGAGTTTATTGGCTTTATAAATCTTTATAAATCCATCATTTTCGCTGCTAACCACAATTAGACTTTGGTTAATTGGGCTTTTAGAAGCTGGGATGAATAAGATTCCTTCAGGAGCGTCGCCTGTTTTAATCATCTTAACAAACACTGGAGAAGTAGGTACAGAAATATCATAAATTGCAAAAGCATCAGCTCTTTCTAGTCCAACAACAGCAATGGTTTTACTACCAACACGACCAATGGCAATGGATTCTGGTTCAACAGATTTATCATCACTTCTTGTATCATCATAAATTGCCAATTCTTTGGCTTTTATGTCAAGCTCATTTTTGCTGTCAAAAACCTGAGCTCCAGTTGCAGCATTCCAAACGCTGAAAGATCTAGACCCAAGAGAATATAAGGCATCGAAATCACCATCAGAATCTGTATCACCTAATGTAGTAGTGATGTTTAATCTACCGAGAACAGCATCAGCTTTTAAAGCAGCAGCAGTAGGAAAGTTAGTTGCATCTAAAGCAACTGCGCTCACACGTTTCATTTCTGTAAATGCAGTATACTCTCTAGAATCACCTTCATTGGCAGTAAACAAATAAGGAGTACCATTGTAGTTGTAATAAGAAATGGCATCAGGCATGTACATACCATAAACTTTGTTGAAGTTGGTGAATTCAATTTTACTGTCTCTATCGCTTACATCTATCGCATTTACAGGCAATGAATAATCTTTAAACCCTAGAGGTGTAATTTTCTTGATGGTAGAAGTTACAATGTCGATTTCGGCAATGGCATTGTTTTCTTGTAGAGTAACATAAGCTGTTTTTGAATCATCAGAAACTGTAATGTATTCAGGTTCAATGTCCTTGATAAAATTCTTACCAGGTCCAAAAATCCTAAAGCCTTTAGCGGTTAATGCACTCAACTGACCTTCAAAAGCAGAAAAATTAATTGTTTTAACTGAATAGTCAGAAACCTTGATGATTGACACAGAACCTTCAGGATCGTTTATATAATCGTTACTAGGTTCGCCTTCATTAGCGGTTAAGATATATTGACCATCGGGACTAAAAGTAACCATATCTGGCAATGCACCAACTGTAATAGATTTTATTTCAGCATAAGTGGTTGTATTGAAAACTACCACTTTTCCAGGAAGCTGTTTGTTGATAGCCTCTATAGCAGCAGCCAATTTACCATCATGAACGGCAACACTGTTAACATAACCGCCGTAGATATCCATGTTAATGGATTTTATAACGGATAAAGTTGCAGGATTTTTTGCATCAATAACATCGATTTTGTTAATGGTACTGTTGTTTACAGCAAATAACCTGTCTGTAAGGGGATCAAAAGCAGTGATCTCTGCAGCACCCAACCCACCTAAACCAATTGAAGCAATCTCCTGATATGATGAAACATCTTCGTTTTGTGTAAATTCTAAGGGAAGAGCAACCTCATCTTTTTTACATGAGAATAGGAAAGCGGAAAAAAGTAAAAAATAGGAAATTTTATTCATAATATTTTTTTTAAAATAAAGAAATCGTTGTTTCCAAATTGTTACCAAAATATTTTATTATTATTAAGTTATCAAAATAAAAAATACGCAGGAATCTATCAAAATTTAAAGATTGGCAAACCAACTTCCAAACTAATTTTATTCGAAACAATATCCCCTTCTTTCGTGAAAGCCCACACAAATAAGAATTTTATTGGATGATCTTTTCTGATTTGTTCAATTGCGTCAAGCGTTAGTTTTTTGGCAATCCCTTTGTTTCTATATTCCTCTAAAACCAAGGCTGAACATAAATAGATAGCGTCATAGCTCACACCTAGAGGGGTCATGTCAAACAGTGCTTTTTCTGTGATCTTGCGGTCGAGAAAGTCTTGCATCAATGCAGTTGTTGTGGGGAAGACCAATATCCATGCAGCAGGACCATTGCCATCATCATACTCCGACAAAGATGCTGGGTGAATTTCATGAAGTCTTGCCATCACATCTTCGTCAACACTTAGTTGATCGGCATCGGTTTTGGTTGAAAAAACATCATCAGCCAACTGTATCATTCTTTCATAATTGCTTAACGACATATATAAAAAATTTAACTACTTATGACCTCAATAAATAACACTGCATTTGTTGAGGGCTTTATTTTAAAACGATCATCAATTCTCCTACCAACAACCCAAATAATTTTCTTATCAGATTCAATAACCCATTGTTGTTCTTTCTCAAATTTCGACATCTTAATATCCGTCATAAACTTTGAAATCTTTTTTTTCTTCTGCATACCAAGGGGATAAAAATAATCACCTGCTTTCCATGGCCTAAGAATCAATGGAAAAGAAATTTTGTTTGAATCAATATAAGCATGATTCATACCTGAATCAGAATATTTAATGGAAGACAAGCATGAAAATTTCAAAACACTATTTCTATAATAAATTAAATTTTCATCTTTTTCTATAACGACTAATTGATTTTCAACATTGTTTAATTCATCGATCAACAACCAATCCCTATTCTTGAGTACACGATGAGATGCAGACTGCATGGACTTTCCAGAGGATGCAACAAATAACTTTTTGATTTCAATACACTGATCGGCAGTAAAACCAAAGGGACTGAACAACTCAAACATCATTGTATCCAATGGGATAGTAAGCATCAATTTTTTAACAGGGATCTTCCATCCAACGGTATTTTTTTCAAGGAGTCCACCCTTGATTTTTTCAACTTGCTTCCTGTATAAAAATTCTATTTCAGTGAATCTTTTTGCGTTGGCAATCAAGTTGGTTTCAACAGCAGGAAAAACTTTTTTTACTGCAGGTAAAATATCATGCCTGAATAAATTTCTGGTATAGTGAACATCGTCATTGGAGCTGTCTTCAGCCCATGTAATTGAATTTAATGATGCGTATTCAAGGATTTCTTTTCTTGAAATGGATAACAAGGGCCTTACAATATGATTTATTTTATTGCTCATCCCATGCATTCCAGCAATTCCAGTTCCCCTAAAAAAATTCATGGCGATGGTTTCAGCTTGATCATTCAGGTGATGTGCAGTTAGCAACAATGCATTTACACCTCTCTCATTTTTTGAATTGATCATCTCTGAAAACCAATCATACCTTAACTTTCGAGCAGCTTCCTGAACACCCATTCCCAATAAAGCCATTTCTGATTTGGTATCAAAAGATTTTACAAAAACTGAAACGTTCAACTCCTCCGCAAGCTTTCTAACAAAGGATTCATCACGCATGCTTTCTTCTCCACGCAAGTTGAAATTACAATGCAAGAGTTCAAATGAAAATCCAGCAGCATGCAACAAGTGAGCCAATACAACTGAATCCACTCCCCCACTGCAGGCCAAAAACAAATGGTCGTTTTTGGACCATAATTTTTCAACAGCAACAACTTGCTTTAGCTTATCCTCCAATAAAATCAGCTTTTTTTCTTCACCCATAATTTAATCCTCCAATTCATCACG
>CANLED010000310.1 GCA_947489175.1 Chitinophagaceae bacterium
TATCGCCATAATGATTTGTCTCTTGCCGTTACTGCTGAACTCCCGACAATAAATCCTGTCATTCTCTTGTCCTTTGAAAAACTTCATTGCAGTAACTGAGGTTTTTCTGCCGTTTATTTCTTCCTTATCATATACTTGTGGATTTTTAATCCCCCTCAAAATCAATTC
Source organism: Chitinophagaceae bacterium (assembly GCA_947489175.1). Taxonomy (GTDB): domain Bacteria; phylum Bacteroidota; class Bacteroidia; order Chitinophagales; family Chitinophagaceae; genus Pollutibacter. The sequence continues at coordinate 169 of CANLED010000310.1, forward strand.
TGTAATAAACAGGAACTTTTTTTTATGGCGTTCATCCTGATTTATATAATGCAGAATTTCAGAAGCATTGATCTTGTCAATGAATATTGCTCTTTTCCCATCTTGTGTTGCTATCAAGAATACTGAATCCCTCTTCATTCCAAAATTAAGCTATTGGTTAATTAAAATAAAATAATTCTTAGCCTACAAAGCATCCCGGAGATGCTATTGAATGCCAAATCTCACCCTCTCCATTGTTCAGAAAAAGGGTTAAACACCAGAATTTTACTTTTTATTCTTCCGTAAAATGAGGAATTCACTTTCAAGTTATCAAGAACAGTTGTCACACCAAGATTGTATATTTATCCCATGAAAACACTATTCCTCCTCTTATCCCTTTTTGCCATGCAGCAAACCATGGCCCAAAAAATCTTTACAGTGGATTATGAAAGCCAGGCAGATGTAAAGGTCTTTGTGGTGAAATACGAAAGCCAGGCAGACCTGAAAGTGTTCAAAGTAAAATATGAATCGCAGGCTGGCGATAATGATGGGAAATGGTTTTTTACCCAATACCAAAGTCAGGCCAAAAAGAAGATCTACTTTGTCAAATATGAAAGCCAGGCAGATGTAAAAATATTTTTTGTTGACTATGAGTCACAGGCCGGCTGGAAGAACAATCAAAAAAAGCATTTCTTTTATTGATGATTATCCATTCATCTTGATAAAGGGAAAATAATTTTCTCTCCTCCAATACCATGCGGTCTGCGGCCATAATTTGGTCTCATCAACTATTATGTTGATCATCAGTTATACCCCAAGAACATGTTTATAGAATTGGCCGTCATGACAATGACTTTTTTTACCGGAATGATATTGATCATCCTTAATCCGATGAAGCAAACAAGATTATTGGGATGGCTCCTGGTATTGCAGGCTCTTGGAAGAACCTATATGGGTTTGGGTTGGTCAGAAACGATGCTGCTCATTGCGCTTGGATGCTTGATGTTGTTTCTCATGAGAAATTTCAAGGAGCACCTACTGGCAAAGATTTCCTACTGTAGTCTTGCGCTTGCATTGGTGATGGATTTTACATTCTTGTGGTAAGCGCCTGTCTTATTTTCCGCCTTCTATGATGGCTTTGTACGCCGGTTTCCGCAAATAGTTTGCATCAAAAGGTAAGGGGTAATCCGGTGCACCCTGCCAGGACGGTACCCAGGAATCAGCATCCCCGACATTCCAGGTGGTGATGCCAAACTGCTGGGCTTTTGGAATGGCAGTGTTATACGCCTTAACTACAAATCTGAACCTGTCTGCCTGTTGTAAAGCCATGGCGTCAGTAAAAATAAGATGCTTCACCTTGTTTACATTTACACGCACATCCAACTCTGATATATGCACTTTGAGACCAGTGCCTGCAGCAAAGGCCATGGCGGCATTGATGTTCGCATCGGACTGGGTATGGGTCATGTGAAACTGCATGCCAACACCATGGATGGGAACGCCTCTTGTCTTGAAGGAATTGACAAGGTTTGCTATGGCAGTCCGTTTTGCACTGCTGTATTCATGGCCATAATCGTTATAGAACAAGATTGCGTCTGGGTCTGCCTCGTGCGCGTACTGGAAACATCTAGCGATATAATCCGGTCCAAGATTTTTGACCCAAACACTGGGCCTGATGGTCCCGTCATCGTTGAAATATTCATTGACCACATCCCATGATGTAACCTTTCCTTTGAAATGCGCAACAACCGTTTGAATATGCGTCTTCAACATGTTTTCCCAGGCGATGGAATCACCTGAAAAATTGGTCACCCATGCTGGTAAATATTGATACCAGTTTAAGGTATGGCCATGAAGTCGCTTGCCATTTTTCTGGGCGAAATCAACCAGATAATCCGCATCAGCCCAATTGAATGTGTTTTCTGCGGGATGTAGGGCGCGAAATTTCATCACATTTTCTGCAGTAATGCTGTTGAATTCTTTGGATACCACCTCACTGTACTTTGCATTGTTTTTCATCCTCCCAATGCCAACAGAAGCCCCCATCGGAAAAGGCAAATATTGATAAAGATTGGTATCTGCAGCAGAAAATTGAGGCACAGGGAATGAAATTGTTCCGACTGATGCAGACACCATTTGCGGGGCAGCTGTCCAGAAAATGCAAAACATCAGCAGAAAATTTAGCAACTGTTTTTTCATTCGTTCAATGAATTTGGCTTTAGTAAATATAGTGAATAAGGTTTTGAGCTATTCATTTACAGTTCAAAAATCCCCTCCTGTCCAGGAGGGGTGGCACGAAGTAGAATGCACCGAAGGTGCAGGCGAATGAGTGCCGGGGTGGTGGATGCAACTCATCAATGGTGAATTCCACCACCCCGCCTCGGCCGATTCACTTCGTTCATCGGTCTCGGCACCCCTCCTGACCAGGAGGGGAATTTTGCTGACTCATCCTAAAAAAGTTTACAGTTTAATTAGTTCATCCTGGTATTGGTTTATAGTTTCTGTAAAGTCCTGGTCTAAGTTTAAAAATTATTGTGGGTGAGTCTTTGATTATCAATTATAGCGCATTAATCATCCCCCAAAGCCACAATTGCGCTAAATTGCTGTTGTTCCATCTCATGGGCAACAGCCAACTGAATTGAACAACAAACATGTCAACCATGAAAAAATCATTGCCCTTTTCATTGCTTTTCATTGCTATGTTATTCATGTCCGGCGCCATCGCGCAAGACCGGTATACAACAAAACCTGGCGATCCCAATGGCATCAAAAAATGGTACATGGGCAGACAGATCGCCATGGTGATGAGCCATTTTGGAATCGATTGGCTGGAAAGACAGGAAAGGGAGATGGAGGAAAACACAACCCAATTGTTGAAAAACCTTGCCGTTAAACCGGGGATGATCATTGCAGACATAGGAGCCGGAAGTGGCTACCACAGCACATTGTTGTCAAAAATGGTGGACAATGGAAAAGTATATGCAGTGGATGTGGAACCGGAAATGATTGCCTACCTGAACGACAGGATTACTCTCGAAGGAATCAAAAACATCATTCCGGTACTGAGCACCGAACAAAAAGTCTCTTTGCCTTCAAACAGCATTGACATGATGTTGTTGGTGGATGTATACCATGAATTTTCCTATCCTTATGAAATGGCTTTGTCCATGCTGGATGCCCTCAAGCCTGGCGGAAAACTGGTGCTGGTTGAATTCAGGTCTGAAGATCCCATGGTGCCCATCAAAACCATCCACAAAATGAGTGAAGCACAGGCGGTAAAAGAACTCAAGGCCGCTGGATTCAATTTTGAAAAAAATATCAGCAACCTTCCCTGGCAACAT
>CANLED010000311.1 GCA_947489175.1 Chitinophagaceae bacterium
AGGAACAGAAATTAAATCCGTCACCCCCTGCAACAAAGGGTTCTGTTTCGATCAATAAATCAACGGCATAACCTGTGTTCCTTCTTTCTACAGATTTCTTTGGAAATTCTTTTCTAATTTCCGTTTGGTTATCGTAATTACTGAGCAGCGACCTTGTTGTCTTATAAATATTTCCTTCTAGGCTATTGAGCTCACATTTTTCATGAAATTCATCAACCGTCAAGTTATTGAAAACAACTTCAGAACCATCGCTTAGAAATGCTTTCAGTTCCAGCAGATGCTCTCTGGTGCTTCGGTAAACAACTGAGTTGGATCCGCAGGCATTATTCCCAACCATCCCGCCAATCATGGCCCTGTTTGCAGTGGATGTTTCCGGACCAAAAAACAATCCGTATGGTTTGAGAAAAAGGTTCAGCTCATCCCTAATAACACCAGGTTGCACACTCACCCAATTTTCAGTTGTGTTGATTTCAAGAATCTGGTTGAAATGCTTCGAAACATCTACTATTATGCCATTCCCCACTACTTGTCCAGCCAACGACGTTCCGGCAGTCCTTGGTATCAAGGATGTTTTTTCAGCATTGGCAAAAGAAATTAATTTTTTGATGTCGTCTTTCGTTCGAGGGATGGCTACCGCCAACGGCATTTCCCGATACGCGGATGCATCTGTTGCATAAAGGGTTCTCATCGTTGTATCCGAGAATAAATCACCTTCGAGTTGCTTGTCCAGTAGTTCCAGTTTTTCTTTCATTAGAATCTATTGTAAGCTGCAAAATTACTGAATATGCAGCGCAATGGCATTAATTCAGTCATACATTCAATCAAAGAAGGTCATTTAACCTTTCTTCTTATTCAATTCAGGCAATCGATCCAAGGAATACGTCAAAAATACATTCTCATACCCATATATACTGGTCTTGTTGCTGTACTCAAAAAGGGTTGTTATGTATTCAAGCGAATAGAATTTTATCACCTTCTGAAGCAATTCCTCGAGTGTCTCTTCTTTCTCACCTCTGTACTTTCCACCGCTGAACGAATAAGAATAATTTTTCATGATGATGGCTTCCAAAAAACTTTTTTTATTAGCCTGATACATCGGTTCGAAAAATTTCAAAATCAATTCATAGGTTCGAAAACTAGTAAGTGTATCGAGCATTTTTTTGGAATTATTTTCTGAATTCAACAATTCAAAATAAAAATTCATCGCCTTTTTGTTGTAAGCCTTGGCATCCATTAATGCATTGTGCCGGACACTCTTCATCCATTTATTTTTATTCTCTTCACCTTCAATATGTTCTAGTATAAAATTATATTCATTGAAATCATAAGTCTGGTTAAACATAACCGAAATAACATACGCCAGCTTCTTATTATCCTTGGTCGCAACATAGATTTTCTTCAACAAAGTGTAATAAGAAAAATCATACTTGCTGTTTGAATTATTGTTGATCTGCTGCTTGCAAAATTGCTCTGCCAATTCATAGTATCCATGCTCTATCAATACATTGATTAACTTGATATTATACTCATTTTGATAGTAGATTGGTTTAAAACACGCATGATACTGACTAAACAGATCATTGCTTTCAGCGATGCTGAGCATTGTTAGGTTATATTCAACAAGTTGATATTTTTCACCTGAAACATATATTTTGAATTGCTCTAGCATGGCAAATGAAAGTTTGTGCTTTCTTTCATCACTTGAAATCGTTAACAGATTGGTTAAAAAAATTAAATAAAGCTTTTTGATCTCCCTGTCGCCAGTAAAAATCTTTTTATTAAAATGTCCGACTGCCAACTCCCAAGATGGCTCATAAACCACATTGTTTATTGGCTCAATTATCTTCAACAACAACATTTCAATATACTTAAAATATTTATTGCTGCTAACAACATAAAAAATTTGTTGCGTAAAGACTATGTTAATAATTGCATCAAAATTTAAAAATTCGTTTTTGTCAGAAACATCAGAAATATAATCGTCAATTATTGGCTTATGGATTGTCGTCCATACATCAACGATTTTCTTTACTTCCCCTGCTTCAATGTTTTTTCTTCTGCCAATCACAGCCTTCACTGCTTCCAGTGAAATCTCCCTTATTTCCTCTGGCGTGTATTTCTTTTTTTCTTCAGAAAAATGATGCAAAAATGACATCTCAATGTCCTTGTTTTTCTTGATCAATTCCAGCACCCAGAGCTTCAGTTTCTCTGAGTCCGCTGATTCCAACAAAAGAGCAGTTGGTGATAGTTTTGCTACTTTTCTTACTTTTTTCTCCGGCTTTGGATCAGCATCTATGTGCTGCAACAATGCCAATTTATGTTTGCAAAATGGAGCGGTTGCACCACAATCACATTCATGTTTTTCAACTACTTTTCCCTTTCCAATTTTTATGGTAACATCAAAGGTTTCAGTTCCATCATCAACATACGCAACAAAACAGTTCTTATCAACCTCATCACATTCCCTGACCTTGGTGGACTTTGCTTTCTTTTGCAAATCAGCTGAAAAAAGACTCGAGTAATTCGTCAAAGTGATTTTAGATCCTTCCATGATATTACAAATTTAAAGAATTGATGCACTTCAATACCCCAATTTTATTGAGAATAACTAAATTTTATGTAAAGTTTATTTTACTTATTGTAAACTATGGCATACATTTATAAAAAATTAATCATGAAACCTAATATTCTTTTCCCAAATAGCTTCAAGCTTATTGGTTGGATACTTCTTGTTCCTTCCACCATTTTTGGTTTTCTCCTGATGCTGAGTGATATCGAAGAAAAATTCACTGTAAAATCAAAAGTCTTTGCGCTTTATAATGATGAAATTTTTGGCAAACAAAATCATTGGGGATTGATTAGCACAGATATTACCGTAACCGCTGCAGGTGTTGTTTTCATTGTAGGTGCATTGTTAGTGGGCTTCTCCAGAGAAAAAAAGGAAGATGAATTCATCGCCAAATTGAGGCTCTCTTCTTTGATGTGGGCCGTTTGGGTTAACTACATCTTGCTGCTCCTGGCTTTTATTTTTATTTATGGGATGGGTTTTTTACATGTAATGATTTATAACATGTTCACCGTGATGCTCATCTTCATAGGCCGATTCAATTTCATCCTTTTTAAAAATAAAATGTCTAACACTGATGAAAAATAACCTCAAAGTGGAACGTGCCATTCACAACCTAACACAGGAGGAACTGGCACAAAAAATATCTGTGAGCAGGCAAACAATCAACGCAATAGAAACAAACAAATATGTTCCATCAACCTTACTGGCATTGAAGATTGGCAGGGCTTTTGGAAAACCAATAGATGAATTATTTTTCTTGGAAGACAGCGATTAGAGAAACCTTAAAACTTGAATGCAACGCGCATCACAAGCCTATTCATGGTATAAACATTGGTATTTGTTACTGGTTCTAATTGATTTTGGATGCCCAACCAATAGAATGAATCGTATTTTTCTGTCACCGTTTTTTGGACA
>CANLED010000312.1 GCA_947489175.1 Chitinophagaceae bacterium
CTCAATTGGCGGAACGTATTGATAAACTTTATCAGTGATATTCTTGATCATTCCCCTGTCTGATGCAAGCCCAACCACTGTAGAAAGAAAGCTTTTTGTTACACTGTGGGTTTGGTCTACCCGTTCAATATCTCCCCAACTGCTAACAATGTACCCTTTGTAAATGATGATTCCTGCCGCACTGCCTCTTGTAGAAAATGGACCAACACCATCGCTAAATGGCTCTTTGCCAAAACTTAACACCTGTGCTATCTCTTGATTGATGGGGGTTTTAGACTCATTGGCAATTGCAAAGTTTATTGCTTCATTGATTTTTATTGAATCAAAACCAAGGTCTGACGGGGTCTTTCTTTCCCAATTTCCTTCTGGGGGAAAATAGGCCAGAGGAGCTTTTTTTTGTGAATATGCAGAGAGTAGAAAAAGAAAAAGAAAGAAATTTAAGAAAAACAATTTCATGCCCAAGATTTTATTAAAGGTACGTAGTTAGGCATTTATTTCAATTCAACCTGATCAATGCTGATTGAAATCAATCCAATTCATTCATCAAATCATTTCACTTCGTTTTTTATGCTGCTAACTTAAACAAATATTGAAAAAATGAGTGAAACCAATTATTCAACCTTAAAAGATTTCTCTTCAAAAAGCTTTGAAGATGTTTGTATTTTCTTAAAATCAGATGTTGAAAAAGGCTTGTCTGCCGCAGAAGCTAGAAAACGGTTGTTAAAAAATGGATTAAACACCATCCCTTATCATAAAAAAACAGCTTGGTGGAAAGAATTGTTGCAACATTTTAAAAGTCCACTCATCATAATTCTTTTAATTGCGTCGATTATTTCTTTTGCTGTTTCAGAAACACTAAATGCCTCAATCATTGTTTTCATGATCATGATAAGCGTTGGCATTGATTTTTTTCAAGAAAGAGATGCCCGTAACGCCGCTCAAAAATTACAAATCCTGGTAAAAACCAAAGTGATTGTTTTACGTGATGGCATCGAAACTGAAACACTACACGAAAACATTTGTATTGGAGATATTCTTCTGTTAAATGCTGGGAAAGTAATTCCTGCAGATGCTCGAATCATTGCATCAAACGCCTTTTATATCAATCAATCTTCCTTAACCGGTGAGTCATTTCCTTGCGAAAAAACTTCCGATCCAATTCCTGATGCCACCAATGACTTAACAAAACTTCAAAATATTGCCCTTATGGGCACAAACGTAATCAGTGGATCCGCAAAAGCCATCGTTGTTCAAACAGCTGCCCATACTGCTTTTGGTAAAATCGCCATTTCATTGTCTGAAAAAGAGGAAGAGACCGATTTTGGAAAAGGGGTTCGCGAATTTGGTTATCTCGTCATGAAAATAACAATAGGATTGGTGCTCTTTGTTTTTCTTATAAACGCTTTGTTGAAACAAAATATTTTGGACTCTTTCATGTTTGCGATTGCAGTGGCGGTGGGACTCACACCAGAATTACTGCCCATGATTATGTCGCTTACAATGTCTAAAGGATCTTTGCAAATGGCAAAAAAAGGGGCCATCGTTAAACGCCTTTCTGCCATTCCAAACTTTGGAAGCATGGATGTATTATGTACAGACAAAACTGGCACCTTAACAGAAGATAAAATTAAGATGATCAAATGTGTAAATGTTAATGGCGTTGAGGACGAACAAGTTTTCTTATTTTCTTACATCAACAGTTTTTTTCAAACAGGCATTAAAAACCCGTTAGATGATGCCATCATAAACCATAAGACTCCTGATATTTCAATTTTTAAAAAAATTAATGAAATTCCATTCGACTTTTATCGGAAAAGAATGAGTGTTGTGGTTAGCGAGAAAGAAAATCAATTGCTTATTTGCAAAGGCGCGCCTGAAGAAATGATTAAGGTGTGTAATGACGATAAAGCTCTGTTGGAAAAAGCCATGAAAGAATATGAGACCCTCAGTGCTGAGGGTTTTAGGGTATTGGCCATAGCAATAAAGAAGGTTTCTTTACAGGATAAATTTACACCGGAAGACGAACAAAACCTCTCACTCAAAGGTTTTGTTGCGTTTCTCGATCCGCCTAAAGAAGATGCAGATGATGTTATTCGCGAGCTTACCACTATTGGTGTTGAGGTAAAAATAATTACTGGGGACAACCACCTTGTTACCCAAAAAGTTTGCAAAGAATTGGGGCTACCTATAAAGGGTATAATGCAAGGATTTGAAATGGATGCCATGTTAGACGATGCACTTTCAAAAAGGGTACTTTATACAACCATTTTTTCACGATTTTCTCCTGAACAAAAAAACCGAATCATTCATGCGTTGAAAGCAAACCACATGGCTGTTGGCTATATGGGTGATGGGATCAATGATGCGCCATCTTTAAAAGCAGCAGATGTTGGCATTTCAGTAAACAGCGCAACAGACATTGCTAAGGAGTCTGCAGATATCATCCTCACAGAAAAAGACCTGCTTGTGTTGAAAGATGGCATTCTAGAAGGAAGAAAAACATTTGGGAACACCATGAAATACATTAAAATGGGATTGAGTTCAAATTTTGGGAACATGTTCTCTGTTGCAGCCGCAACCATTTTTTTGCCATTTCTTCCAATGCTGCCTGTTCAGATATTGATCAACAATTTTCTTTATGATTTATCACAAATCAGCATCCCTTCTGATAATGTTGATGCCGATTATATCAAACTACCTCAACGGTGGAACATGAAAATGATTTATAAGTTTATGATGATTTTCGGAATTACCAGTTCCATCTTTGATTTACTTACTTTTTGGGTATTGTATAAGTTTTTTCACATTACAATCCCTCAATTCAGAACAGGCTGGTTCATGGAGTCGCTAGCAACGCAAATTCTCGTTGTTTTTATCATCAGAACCCACATGGTTCCTTTTTACAAAAGCAAACCATCCCGTAAACTTATCATTAGCACCTTACTTTGCCTCTTCATAGATTGGTCTCTTCCTTATTTGCCCTTTGCTTCCAAAATCGGGTTCGAGCCACTTCCTTTTCACATCATCATTTACTTGATTGCTTTGGTAGTGATTTATTTATTTTGTGCTGAACTGATGAAGCGATTCATCAATAAACGGTGGGAAGTAACCATTAAGATATAAGCAACCTCCCTCATTAACCTGAAATTTCATCGTCGTTTGCTGTTAAAAGTTATTAGCTGACTTTTAAAAATCATTTAACCAACTTAACCACTTCCCAATATGCTTTCTTTCTTGAAAAAGTTGCATCAAAAAGTAATGGGTAGTTTTTTCTATTTTTCACCGGGAAATTGTCTAACCACGAGTGTCGGTCTGAAACATTCCAAAATGTAACAGATGAAATTTTGTTGCTTTTAAGAAAAACCTCAAAGAATGATTTATACTTTTCAATTTGTGCGTTTTCTCTTTCGGGTGTAAATACACCTGGATTTTCATCCATATTATCTTTTGACGAATAAACAGAAATATCCATTTCTGTAATT
>CANLED010000313.1 GCA_947489175.1 Chitinophagaceae bacterium
AATTCCCTCATCAAGCCTCATGGCTATCCCCTTGTATGCAAAATTCGATTTGGTTAAGTTCTCGTTCTGCAGCGGCGCAGATCCTTCCGAAATATCCCTGGGCTTTGCAGTTGAGTCAACCAATTCATAGGTATTGATCAAGAAATTTCCATAATCCATTTCTGCCCATGGCGTTTTCTTATTGGGTTTTGGTCCTTTGGAACTGCCAAGAGGCAGGCTGCTTAAATATATTGAATCAACTTCTGTGTATTGATCGTTGTTTTGCTTGAAAATATATTCCTCCCTGATATAGCTGATTACCTGGTATTTCTCGATGGGTGTTAGGTTTGATTGTGGCGGCATCGAGCCATATCCCTTGGTGAGCGTTTGGTAAATTGAATAGGGGTCTTTGCCCACCTTGAATTGATCTTTCCAATATTTGAAGGCTGTTGGTATAGACCCTTCCTGGTTGGGGTTTCCATGGCAGGTTACACATGCATTGTTGTAAATACTTCTGCCTTTGGCAATTGTTTTTTCATGGTCTTTTTGAAGGTCTTCAAGAATTCCCTTGTGGTCAATTTCCTTTTCGTATTCAGGAAGTTGTGCGTCTGAAAGCGTAAATGAAACTGTTGGTGGGGTGTATTTGTTTTCGTTTTTGCAAGAGGAAAATAGTACAAGTAGAACAAATAAATTATGTAAACGCAAGTTGTTTAATCGCATATAAGTTGGGTTGAGCAAGGTTTATGGCTACCGTTGAATTTTGTTCAGTTGAATTTAGTTCAAAACTGTCATACTGAAAAAAGATAGGCGTTCTTTCACCATTCAAACTTGATGAGTCTTATAAAATGGGTCAAACAAATTATGCTGACATGCATTCAATAATAAAATTCATCGTGTACCTTAGTGAAGGAAGGCTGTTGAGACTTTCTTCATGCTGTTTTCCTCCATCCTTGATTTACCATTTTTTCAAGCTAACTAAAAATCATTTCAAACAATGAAACAATTCATACTCTTTTTGCTTGTAGTGCCTATCCTTGGTAAAGGACAAGAACTTTTTATTAAACAAGCCAGGGGTGTTACTTTGGGATATTCAACAAGCTCTGGAATTACCATTTTAGATGTGGAAGGATTGAAGTTCAAGGACCTCAATAAAAACAGCAAGTTGGACCCCTATGAAGATTGGCGTTTGCCGATTGATAGGCGTGCGAAGGATTTGGCAAAGCAATTGAGCATTCAAGAAATAGCAGGATTGATGCTCTACTCAGCGCATCAGTCCATACCTGCAAGACCAGATGGGTATTTTGCAGGTACTTATAAAGGCAAGGGCTTTGACCCAAAAGTGAATGCTGCTAGTGAATTGACTGATCAGCAAAAAAAGTTTCTGAAAGATGACAACCTCCGCCATGTGCTGATTACAACGGTTTCTACACCGGAAGATGCCGCAAAATGGAACAACAACTTGCAAGCCTATTGTGAAGGCATGGGAAAGGGTATTCCAGCTAACAACAGTTCCGATCCTCGTCATGCTACCCAAGCGAGGGCTGAGTTCAATGCCGCCGCTGGTGGATTGATTTCCATGTGGCCAGGATCGTTGGGAATGGCCGCCACTTTCGACCCAAGGATGAACTTGATATTCGGACATATTGCAGCAGCAGAGTACCGTGCCTTGGGTATTACTACTGCCTTGTCGCCCCAGGTTGACATTGCTACAGAGCCACGTTGGAGCCGCTTCGAGGGTACTTTTGGCGAATCCTCGGCCTTGTCTGCCGAAATGGGAAAAGCTTATGTAGAAGGATTTCAATCATATACCTGGAACAGCCAAAGCGTGAATACCATGGTGAAACACTGGCCTGGCGGTGGTTCTGGCGAAGCTGGTCGCGATGCACATTATGCAAACGGTAAGTTTGCTGTCTATCCGGGAAACAATTTCGAGGAGCATTTCATCCCATTCACACAAGGCGCTTTTAAGTTGAATGGCAGCACCAAAAAGGCTTCTGCGGTGATGCCTTACTATACGATTTCCTGGAACCAGGATACAAAAAATCACGAGCAGGTTGCCAACAATTACAACAAATACATCATCAACGATTTGTTGAGGACGAAGTACGGATACGATGGGGTGGTGTGTACAGATTGGCTTGTAACAGGCGACCACAAGGCGATGGACGTTTTTGTGGATGGAAAATCATGGGGAGTTGAGCGTTTGTCGTTGGCCGAAAGGCATTATAAAGTTTTGATGGCAGGGGTTGATCAATTTGGAGGGAATAACGACATGAAGCCCATCTTGGATGCTTATCAACTTGGCATCAAAGAACATGGAGAAGCGTTCATGAGGTTGAGGTTTGAACAATCTGCCGTTCGATTGTTGAGAAATATTTTTCAAGTAGGACTCTTTGAAAATCCATACGTAAATCCTTCTAATACAAAAGCAATTGTTGGAAAGGCTGAATACATGAAAGCGGGATTTGATGCGCAATTGAAGTCAGTGGTGCTCTTAAAAAACAAAAACCAGGTGTTTCCAATTGTCTCTAAAAAAACCATTTATATCCCCAAGAGATTCATCGCGGCATCACGACATTTCCTTGGGTTTCCGTTGCCGGAGTCCAACGATTACCCCATCAACATTCAATTGGTCGAGAAATATTTTAATGTGACAGACAATCCAGATCAAGCAGATTTTGCCTTGGTATGTATTGAAAGTCCGAAGTCAGGCATGGGGTACGATCCGGCCGACGTGGCAAAAGGTGGAAACGGGTATCTTCCCATTTCATTGCAGTACAATACGTATACCGCAACAGATGCCAGGGATACCAGCATAGCGGGTGGTGATCCGATGGAGAATTTCACCAACCGGGGCTACAAGGGTAAAACCAATACAGCAGCGAATATCCATGACCTGAAACTGGTGGAAGAAACCGTTCAGAAGATGAAAGGCAAGCCAGTGATTGTTTCATTGAATGTTACGAATCCAATGGTTTTTGTAGAATTCGAAAAATCAGTGGATGTGATTTTGGCCAGCTTTGGCGTGCAAGATCAAGCCATCTTGGAGATTTTGTCTGGAAAATTTCAACCACAGGCCTTGTTGCCGATGCAAATGCCTGCCAGCATGAAAACGGTTGAGCTGCAAAAAGAAGACCTTCCGTTTGACATGGAATGCCATGTGGACAGCGAAGGCCATAAGTATGATTTTGGATATGGATTGAATTGGAAGGGAGTGATTGCGGATGAGAGAACGAGGAAGTTTTTAAAAATGAAGAATGAAAAATAGGGTCCTGTCATCCTTCGCTTTGCTTATAATGAAGTCTTTGTAATACGTTGAAAATCAGTATATTAAAATGCAGGCTTCCCCCATCAAAGACTCCCCTCCTGGACCTATCGTGTGGACACATTTCTCATTAGTTCCCATCCTTGATAAGCAGCCTTAAAGTGTTTGATTCCTAACCATAGTGTTGTGATTCCGGGTTTTCTTTTGCTTTCATACCCCTTCCATCCACCAAGTCT
>CANLED010000314.1 GCA_947489175.1 Chitinophagaceae bacterium
GAAACCTTGTTGTGGAACAAGGTTTCGAAAGAGAGTATGTTTTTGGAGAAATAGATTGGATTGGCTAGGCTTTCAGGCCAAACCTTTCAGCAATTTCTGCTGCATGTTCTTTCACCTTGGGCTTATCAATTACCGTGACAATCACTCCATTTTCATCAATTAGAAAAGTTTTTCTAATCACACCCATGTATTTTTTTCCATACATTGATTTTTCAGCCCAAACACCAAAGCTTTCTACAACTTTTTTATCGGTATCGGCAATAATACGAAATGGTAGTTCATGCATGGCAATGAACTTTAAGTGCGATTTTTCATCGTCTGGGCTCACGCCAACAACGATTATACCTTTTTTTGCTAACTCATTGAACCCATCTCTTAAGTTACAAGCCTGAACTGTGCAAGTGCTTGTATTGTCTTTGGGATAAAAATACAAAGCCAATTTTTGTCCCTTGAAATCTGATAATTGAATTGTTTCACCATGTTGATCAACACCTGCGAATTCAGGTGCTTTCATCCCTTGCATAATTTCTTCCATAATTTTTTATCTATTTAAATTCCATTCTTTTGAGGCCATATTGCCAGCTTCATCATAAACAACAACCGACAATTTATGTTCACCGGGAAGAAGTTGTTGGTCTGGAAAATATGAAAATCGATTGCCTGAAGGCAAAAACATAACCCATTTTCCATCTAAAGTGGCCCGAAAATCTTTAATAACTTTATTATTGTCTGAAATATCAAGGACGATTCTTGTCGTTTTATTGATAACTTTTCCGTTAAAGATATTAGCAGTAATGATTGGAGGTGAAAGATCTTCCAATAACTTAAAAAATCCAAAATCACGAAAAGAAGCCGTAAAAAAGCCCATTTCCAAGTTGGCTTTTTTAAGTTCAGTTTTACCCCTGAATGTCCTTTGCATAACAATTTTATCAGGATTTATCAATGCAAAAGCCCTATTGGGTTTGATGCTAACACTGAAATAACTCTGAACAGGGATGTATTCAGGAAGTGCTTGAAAGAGAGAAGAAACGACCTCCTTACCCCCAAGATATGTGGCATTGCACTTAAAATGAAAGGCATCATAAAAAGCATCCTCTTTAAAAACAAACCGGATCAAATCATTTTCAAACACGTTGAGATTCCCAGGTGTCATTAGCTCCCCTAACTGATTGATTTCAGTCTCTTTTTTAATGTCCGCTTGCAAATCGAAGGTGGCGGTTGAAACATTATCTGCTGCGTCGGAAATGTTTAGGGTGAAGGTTGAGGAGGTTGAAGAGGTTGAAGGGGTTGAAGGGGTTGAAGGAAGTTCGATGTATTTTTTAGAGCCTTCAGCATAAATTCCGGGAGCAATTTCTGTAGGAGGAAACAACATTTGGTAATACCCACCACCTTTAAACCTAGAAAGAAAATCGATGTGGCCATTTAAATACCTTGTTTTATCATATCCAATGCTGTCTAGTGCAAATGAAGTAATTAAATTTTGTCCACTGAAAAGAGAAGCTTTAAAAATACCATATTGATTGGGAGCACCTGTAATCTTATCAATTGCCTGCACAGCAATAAAAGTCTTTGAATACGGCAGTGTGACAATTCCAGCTGGCTTGTAAATATTGCCAACTTTTATCAAGGGTACAGAGAGAGGTGATTGTTCATAAACGCTTTTTTCTCGATTGTAGAATAATAAGCGGTAGATAATGGGTGGACTTTGGTCAATAATTGGAAATTTCAGCCGAAGTGGGTTATAACAGTTTTCTGTTTGAGTATCCCTAATTTCGAAATGGACATGTGGACCTTGAGAAGCGCCGGTATTGCCACTATATCCAATCAATTCACCTTTTTTAACAGGTAATACTGCTTCGGGAACAGTCAAATCGATCTTCCAGCTCTCCTGTTCATGTTGTTTTAACCAAAGATATTGTTCGGCAGCAGGTATAAACCTGTTCATGTGGGCGAATAAAGTTGTTAATCCGTTGGGGTGATTGATGTATAAAGCCCTGCCAAAACCACCCTGTTCAATTTTTATCCTAGCAATGTATCCATCGGCAGGTGCATAAATAGGAAGGTTCTGCCTTGATTCTGTAGATAAATCTAGCCCCATGTGAAAATGGTTAGGACGCATTTCACCATAGTTCGCGTTCAGTTTTACTTTGATGCCCAAAGGATATGAAAAAAAAGCGGGTTCAGGTTTTACTTGTGCTTCAACATAAATTGGGAAAAAGAGAAAAAAGGATACTAGGCATCTAAAGTTTTTTTTCATTTTGCAAAATTAACATTAGAAGAGGTTAACGATGATGATTCAATTAAATAATTGAAAGCTGACATTTAAAAAAATCAGTAAGGCAAATACCTAATCATACTTAAATCAAATAAAATCAACCTCAACGAACAATTTAATTAAAAAAATTTTGTTCTTCATACAGCATTTCTGAACAAGAAGTTGTCTAAGAAATAAGACCACATTACATGAAAAAAATATTTAAAAAGTTTGTTTTACTTTGGGTTTCAATAGGGGTATTTGCAGGAATTTATAAAAAAAAGGATAACCAATCCATAAATGATGCCATTCAGCTTCCAGAAAGAAGCAATCAAATGATTGTTGAAGACTACGAAATGGCAGCATATCACAATCAAGCTTAATTTTCCACTACTTTTCAACAGAATTGATTAGTTATACCGATTATGAAATTAATCCTTTAAAAAATAAGGCACATATCGTACATTTGCGCTCCGGGAATATCCCGGTTTTTTTATGCCCTTATTGCAATAATTAAAGTCAAACCCATGCCAAAAGACAATTCTATCCACTCAGTACTCATCATCGGTTCAGGTCCCATTGTAATTGGACAAGCATGTGAGTTTGATTATTCAGGAACTCAAGCTGCTAGAAGCTTGCGTGAGGAAGGAATAAAGGTAATTTTAATCAATTCCAATCCGGCTACCATTATGACAGACCCGATGATGGCAGACAGGGTTTATCTGCTACCATTAACCACCGAGAGTATTGAACAGATTTTAATGGAAAATGACATTGATGCTGTTTTGCCTACCATGGGTGGACAAACGGCATTAAACTTAGCAAAAGAAGCCGAGGAATTGGGAATCTGGGAAAAATACAATGTAAGGCTGATAGGTGTTGATATAAAAGCAATTGACAAAGCAGAGGACAGGGAGAAGTTCAGACAATGGATGATACAATTGGGAGTGCCTGTTGCCACGGCCAAAACCGCCAATTCATTCTTGGAAGGAAAAGAATTTGCCCAAGAAATTGGATTCCCATTGGTTATACGTCCATCTTTCACTTTAGGGGGAACTGGTGGTGGCTTTGTGTTAAGCAAGGAGTTTTTGGATGAAGCTTTGAACAGAGGCCTTTCTGCCTCCCCTATCCATGAGGTTCTTGTAGAAGAAGCTGTTTTAGGATGGAAAGAATTTGAGTTAGAATTATTACGAGATTCGAAAGATAATGTAGCCATTATTTGTACG
>CANLED010000315.1 GCA_947489175.1 Chitinophagaceae bacterium
GTGGTTCTTTGGATGATGCCAAAAGAAAAGAAATAGCGGCTAAAATAGCACGATATTCTGGCATATCTGAAAAAGTGGTCATGCAAAACAACCTTGATGTGGCACCTTCTCTATTCTGGAAAGAATTGTTGCGTGACAAAGGTTTTACTGTTGGCAGGCTAGATTCAAGATACAAGGGTATTGACAAAAAAGATGGCGGAGAAGTTACAGACTACAATTCTGAACTGATTTCTTGGGAACATTCCTTCACACCAGCGATTAATATTTTTTTGAGGGAAGAATTGAAATACAAAACGGACCTAAGGTATTACATGTTCGGACCGGTGAATCCATGGGACCGTACAGGAGATAAAACCGGTGAAAACCTGCGTCAGGCCATGGCAGAAAACCCTTACATGCATGTGTTGATACAATCAGGATATTATGATGGTGCATGTGATTATTTCAACGCCAAATACAGCATGTGGCAAATGGATCCGAGTGGGCGATTGAAGGATAGAATGAGCTGGGAAGGCTACCGCAGTGGGCACATGATGTACTTGCGCAGGCCAGACCTAGAAACAAGCAACCAAAGTTTGAGGGATTTCATCAAAAAAACCACGCCAAAGCCAGGACAACCGGCAAAATATTAATCTAACAATTAATTAAAAAACAAGCCAACCTCTTCTTATAAACCAATTTTCAGTTTTGTGTGAAGATTAATTACAAAAGAGCCACATTGGCCACTGTGATAAATTTAGAAGATTCTTTTTATAGCCTAAAATTGGATATAAGAAGTACAATATTGTCCTATTTACTAATTCAAAAATAATTCAAAGAAACTTTGTATAATCAACTCTCCTTTGTAATTTCATAATGTAATTCATCAAAAAAAAAGGAGGTATAAATGTCTATTAATAAATCATCTATACCCACAGTTATCATCTAATAACCGGGTATTCCAAAACAATGATTTTAGGTTGTAATGACCACTGCCGCCGGCTTTTTGTCGGCGGTTTTTTATTGCCTGTTTCCTTCGTTTTTATTGTTTCTTTATTTCTTATATTGATGAAAACAACGAAATATCATGACCTATAAAATTCATTTATGCAAAGAAATTAAACAATATGGTATTGGTCGTAGACTTATCCTAACCTCAACTTCCTGAAAAAATCATCTTCCCCAACTTCCTTCACTTCTCCAGGCTTCAATTCTTCCAAATGAATGTCTTCAATTGAAATCCTGATCAAGCGTTTACATGGATGCCGGACTGCATCAACCATTTTTCTCACTTGGTGAAATTTCCCCTCAGTTAACGTAATGTGCAACCAACTGCTTGGCACGCGCTCATGCAATTCATATCCTGATGAAAATAAGTTAAGTGGTTTCTCCACCAAGCTGACATCACAAGGCTTGGTAATATAATCTACACCGCCCTTTACAGGTATGGTTACACCCTGTTTCAAAGCTTCAACAGTTGACTCAGTTACAATTCCCCTTACCTGAATGAGGTAGGTCCTAGTATGGGGTACCACACTTTGAAAAAGCAACCGGGTGATCTTTTTATTGGTGGTGAGCAACAACATTCCTTCAGAATTTTTATCCAACCGGCCTATGGCATGCGTTCCTTCAGGAAAATCAAACAAGACATCCCCCAACAAAGGCACTTCGTGGGTGCTCACAAATTGTGATACCATGTCGTAAGGCTTGTTCAAAATAAAATATCGGTCTTGATCCATAAAATTATCTGCTGAAAAGCTTGTTCAAAGGTTGTGCATATTGCTGAAGACAAAAAATGAATTATTATTACATCCAAAAGGGAAGTATGGAGCAAACGTCAAATGATCCATTGCACGGAAAATCATTGGAAAAGATTGTTACTGAATTGGTTGATTATTTTGGGTGGGAAGACCTTGGTCAACACATCCCAATCAATTGTTTCAACAGCAATCCAAGTATTCAGTCCAGCCTGAAATTTCTTCGAAAAACCCCTTGGGCCAGAAAAAAAGTGGAAGACTTATACATCCGAATGTTGTCTTAATTGAATGCCCCTTTTGTCAATTTACAGGTTTTGCAAAGGAATCTCTAACAAGCACTGAAACTCACGGGCAAAATCAACTGAAACCCTTGCGTGCACTGCTCCCTGTCGATCTAAGAAACGTTGTTGTCCGCTGATTGAAAAAACCCCCTCATGCCAAATATTGGCATGGATATACAGTCCCTGATTCCCTTTGCAAAGAAAACAAATGAAATCTTCCGGCTTTACATCATCCCCAGGTAGGGCAACAGGAACCAAATAAGGTTGATCATCCAACGGAAAAAACATTTGTCCCCCATCAGGATGATAATTTGCATGCCAGATCAAAATTTTACTTGGCTTTGCAATACTTTCTTTGGATGCATTCTCTGGGTTTGTGGCATAACCCAATACATAATTGCCACCAACAGCCTCATTGCTGCCGTAAAGAATATCACCCTTCCAAGTGCTGTAAAACACCCCTTCTGTAGTTCCGCCTTCATCACCACAATCTGTATCCACTGGTCGCCACCCTTGTGCCGGCCAACGGGTTATTTCAACTGCACAATTGGCGGGATCATCAACAAGCCAACCGTAACCCTTCACAGCTTCAGGAGTTGCCACAACAACCGGTATTTGGATATGTTGCAATCCGGCTGGTAAGTTTGGATTGAGATAATCAGGGGGCGTTGAATTCGTCATAATATATTCGGTTAAATCCGTTGTAAAATAATGGATTTCATCTTACCAAATATCAATGAATTAAAAGTTTAATTGATAAAATGATTATTTTCAAGCCTCATTGCGAAATAAATTTCTTCGCCATACGGATTCAATGAAACGAACAATAAAATACTTCCTGATCCTCATTTTTATATGCCTTTCGCAAATCAATGGCTACAGTCAAATTGACACCAGTTTTTGGTTTGCAGCACCTGATTTACAAGGCGATCAGCCCGGTGGAGCACATGGAGATAGACCAATCTACCTTAGAATAGCCGCTTCAAAACAGGCTGCAAATGTATTTATATCCATACCGGCAAACCCTAGCTTCAATACAATTGCTGTACCCGTAGCGGCCAATTCATCCATTTCGGTCGACCTTACAACTTATATAAGTCAGGTTGAAAACGGAACCGTAAACACAGTCTCTCAGAAAGGATTGCTGATTCAATCAGACGCACCGATTTCTTGTTACTATGACATTGCCAACAGGGTAAATGGCGACATGTACGCATTAAAAGGGAAAATGCCCTGGGTAAAAAATTTACCGTACCGTTTCAAATGGATTTTGCAAACGCCATCAGGTGGCCCACAACAAACGATTTTATCATTGTTGCAACAGAAAATAATACAACGGTTACCATAACTTCAAAAAAACCTCTGGTTGGTATTGCCGCTAACCAAGCCCACGTTATCAAACTAAACAAAGGTGAAACCTATGTGTGCAGAGGAGCCTCTATTATTGG
>CANLED010000316.1 GCA_947489175.1 Chitinophagaceae bacterium
TAATAAATATTTAGTCTACGAATAAAAAAGTTAATCTTCCTCTCATTTTATCAAAAGGAATTTGTATTTTGTCCAATATCAACATTCCTCAGAAATAGTTATTTAAATTTATGTCCAAGATAAAAAAGCCAAAACACGTTGCTGTTGCCGGAAATATCGGTGCTGGTAAAACAACTCTTACGGAAATGCTGAGCAAGCATTATAAATGGATTCCTCAGTTTGAGGATGTTGATCAAAATCCATATTTATTTGATTTCTATGATGACATGCCAAGATGGAGTTTCAACCTTCAGATTTATTTTTTAAACAGCCGGTTGAATCAACTCATTGAAATAAGCAAGGGCACTGAAACGGTGATACAAGACAGAACAATATATGAAGATGCGTATATTTTTGCACCCAATTTGCATGAAATGGGGTTGATGAGCAAAAGAGATTTTGAAAATTATTTCGATTTTTTTCAAAACCTTCAACAAATGGTTAAGCCACCAGATTTATTGATTTACTTACAAGCATCGGTGCCAACATTGGTTGGACAAATTCAAAAAAGAGGCAGAGAATATGAGGAAAATATAAGACTCGATTATCTTAAGAAATTGAATGAGTTTTATAATAAATGGATTGAAGGATACAAAGAAGGTCCTTTGTTGATTATTAATGTCGATCAAAATAAATTTGCAGAAAATAGTGAATACTTTGGTGAAATCATTTCTAAAATAGATGCCGAATTGTATGGCCTTTTTTAGGATGATTAGTCAATAAAAATTTCCTCTGCAGAAAATGATGGCCCTTGAAGCATCTCTAATGAAGTTTCCAATAGTTTAACAACTGCAGATTTTCCTGATGTGCCTAGACCCAAAGAGAATTCATTGACATAAAGGTTAATATGTTTTCTCATTACCTCTTCGTTCATCTCTTGGGCGTTTTCTGTAACGAAAGCAGGAAGGGTTTTGATATTTTCAAAGGCAAAAGAAAGGCTTCTTCGAATAACCCTATTTATTTTTTGATTTAAGGCGAGATCAAATTTTCTTCGAGACAAGATCCCACCTAGCGGGATAGGTAAATTGGTTTTAGATTCCCACAAATCTCCAAGGTCAGCCAATTTAAAAAGACCTTTAGAGGAGTAGGTGAATCTGTTTTCATGGATAATAACACCCATATCTGCTTTCCCTGATAAAACAGCATCTTCAATTTCATTGAATGGAAGAAATGATTTGTTTTTTATATGAGGGAAAGCCATGATGAAAAGAAGATGTGCTGTCGTGTTTATTCCTGGGAGAATTACAGAGGCGTTATTCGTTTCAGCAGAATCCAACGCCTGTATTTTATTTGAAATGAGCAGAGGTCCTACGCCCTTTCCGAGGGCACCACCAGCGTCTAGGATGTAATAATTTGGAATCAATTGATTTACAGCGCCATAGCTCACTTTTGAAACATCTAGGGTGGCAGATTGTGCCATTTTGTTGAGTGTTTCAACATCTTCTAAGATGTATTCAAACTCCAAGCCTTCTGAGTCTATTTTATTGTTCAACAGTGCATCAAAAATAAAGGTATCATTTGGGCAAGGAGAAATCCCTAAGGTTAACTTCATAGAACAGGATTTTGTGAATAGAAGAAGGCTATTAGTTTATCTAGGGGAGGGGAAATTGAATCTATAGCCTCTTTGATTTTCCATTTGCTTTTGTTGCGTTCACCCACAATATTGGAAATTCCCCTAATTTGGATAAAGGGTATTTTTCGCATCATGCAAACATAATGGAATGCTGAACCTTCCATAGATTCAATATCTGCTTTATACACCTCTTTGAAAAGTTTTATTTTCTTTGAACTGGTAGAAATTTCATTTACTCCAATGCCTCTAACAAATTTTAGGCCTGAAGCATTTAGAAGCATTTCGTTAGGGTTGTGCAAAACACCATTTTCAAATGGGGCGATATTTTCATTTAATAATCCCAATGAAAACAAATCTTTGTACCCATCCTTTTCAAAAACACCCATGTCGTTCACCAATTCATCTTCTACAACAACTGCACTGCCAATCTCTATGTTGTCGGAAAAACAACCTGCAATGCCTACTTGTATGACAATTGATTGATATTGGTTAGATACATTTTCAGTGAGAAAATGAGTGGTTGCTATTGAGCCAACACCTGTAATCCATCCCTCAATGGAAATATCATTTTTTACGCCCATTAAATGAATAAACGGGCGCAGCTCCATTTCTGTGGCAGCGGCAATAACTATTTTCATGGTACAAAGTTCCGTATTTCAAAACAAATTAAGTGTGTATAAATTTTAAAACTATCAAACTAACATAAACTAATATTTAACGGGGTATGCTTAACTTTGCATACCCAAACGGGAAATCATGCCAATATTATATTTAACAAGGCGGGAGCATTTCAATGCAGCACATAGATTATTCAATCCAGATTGGAGCAAAGAACAAAATGAACTTGTTTTTGGGAAATGCGCCAACGAAAATTGGCATGGTCACAACTTTGAATTATTTGTAACTGTAAAAGGAATTCCCTCATCAGATACAGGTTTTATTGTCGATGCAAAATTGCTCAGCAAGATCATCAATACTTACGTAATAGATGTCTTAGACCACAAGAACTTAAATTTAGACGTGCCTTTCATGGAAGGGAAAATTTGTTCTATTGAAAACCTGGTTTATGAAATCTGGCTTCAACTGAAACCTCAAATGCCTGTTGGCGTAAGTCTTCACTGCCTCAAGCTGGTAGAAACGCCAAGAATATTTGTGGAATATTTTGGTGAGTGATTTGGTTTTAGCCAAACAATAAACCATTTTAAAACGTTATTAACTTAAAATAACGCGAATTTAAAAGTCAGACAATGGGTGAAAAAGTATCTGTTTTTAGGGAGGAGCATTTCAATGCAGCACATAGGTTAAATAATGCAAAATGGACTGAGTCAGAAAATCAGCGAATCTTTGGTAAATGTAATTTACCCAATTATCACGGACACAATTATGAACTTATTGTAAAAGTAACCGGAGAGATTGATCCAGAAACAGGTTATGTTATTGATATGAAACTTTTGTCAGATCTTATCAGGGACAATATCTTGAATAAGTTTGACCATAAAAACCTTAATCTCGATGTTCCTGAATTCAAAGAATTGAACCCCAGTGCTGAGAATATCGCTGTTGTAATTTATAATTTACTTCGCCCTTTACTAAGCGAACATTTGTCGCTTCAAATACGTTTATATGAGACTCCTAGGAATTTTGTGGAGTTTCCTGCAGTTTAAAAACAAATTATGGCATACAAAAAAGTCGACCATTTCGATGAGCACGTAACTTCTGGGCTAATTGAACATTATAGAGAATCCATTAAGCTGTTGGGTGAGGATGCAGATAGGGAAGGTTTGTTGAAAACGCCTGAACGTGTTGCAAAGTCAATGCAGTTCTTAACGCAAGGATACCAGATCGACCCT
>CANLED010000317.1 GCA_947489175.1 Chitinophagaceae bacterium
CATTAAATCGAGTGAAATAAATGACAGAAATGACAGTATGATGAAACTGATTTTTTTATTTGTTTGAGTATTCCGCATGGTATTGTTTTTAGTTTTTTCTTAATCCAATGGGAGATTTTTTAATTCATCGAGGTTTTCCTTTTTCATCCTGAATACATAGATTAGCATGAGTATAAAAAACGTTATGAAGATGAATTGGGCTAGAATGGGGTAAACAGAAATGCCTTCTATTTTTTCAGCGTATTGTTTGATGAATTTTAACATGATATTATTTTTGAGCTATTTTGAATTTTTCGATATCCGTACCAAGTCTTTGCATGTAAGCAATTAAAGCAATGATCTCTTTGTTTGGTGGTGTAACTATTCCATCAAGCTTGAGGTTGGCAGTAATTTCAGTTGCTTGTTTGATCAATGAATCATTTGCTTTTTCTGCAAAATTTTTTCCATAAGGAACGCCCAAAGTTTGCATCGCCCTTATTTTGGCAGCTGTTGTACTTGTGTCTAAATCATGATCCAATAATTCAGTATATGAGGGCATGATGGATCCTGTTGAAATTGCTTGTGGATCATCGAAGTGATTGTAGTGCCAACTGTTTGTTTTTTTATTGTTGCCTGTTCCTTCACGGGCTAAGTCCGGACCAGTTCTCTTTGATCCCCATTGGAAAGGATGGTCGTAAACAAATTCACCCGCTTTGGAATATTCTCCATAACGTGCGGTTTCAGACCTAAAAGGGCGAATCATTTGTGAATGGCAGGTATAACATCCTTCTCTCACATAAATATCACGACCTTGTAGCTCTAGTGGTGAATATGGTTTTACACTTGATATGGTAGGAACATTTGATTTAACCAAGAATGTTGGAATCAATTCTACGAGTCCACCTATCAAAATAACAACCAACGTCAAGATTAAAAATGGAACTGGTTTTCTTTCAATTTTACGGTGCCAATGTTCAGAAGTATGTTTTTCGTAAGTAGGCGTGAGGGCTGGAGCTTCTGCATCATCATCAACAACCCCAGCTGATTTTTTTGCGGTAAGGGCAAGGTTATACATCATGATCAAAGCTCCTATCAAATACAATGTTCCGCCAAAAGCGCGCAGTGCATAAAAAGGTTGCATTTGATTGACAGTCTCCAAGAACGGATATTTTAGGTTTCCTGCCTCATTGAATTCCTTCCACATGAGACTTTGTTTAAAGCCGGCCCAGTACATTGGTACTGCATAGAAAAGGATTCCTAACGTAGCTACCCAGAAGTGCATGTTGGCAAGTTTTTTTGAATACAATTCTGTTTTGTAGATGCGTGGAACCAACCAATACAAAATACCAAACGTCAGCATGCCATTCCATCCTAATCCACCTATGTGAACGTGAGCAATGATCCAATCGGTAAAGTGACTGATGGCATTGACGTTTTTAAGTGAAAGCATGGGGCCTTCAAAAGTGGACATGCCATAAGCGGTTACTGCAACCACCATGAATTTTAGGATTACATCCTCGCGTACTTTGTCCCAAGCTCCTCTAAGGGTTAACAATCCGTTGATCATGCCTCCCCAACTAGGAAAAATAAGGGTAAAGCTGAATACAATCCCGATCGATTGTGCCCAGTTGGGGAGGGCAGTGTAGAGAAGGTGATGTGGACCGGCCCAGATGTAGAGGAAAATCAGCGCCCAAAAATGGATGATAGACAGGCGATAAGAATATACCGGCCTGTTTGCAGCCTTTGGCATGAAATAGTACATCAAGCCAAGGTAGGGTGTAGTCAAAAAGAAAGCAACGGCATTGTGTCCATACCACCATTGTACAAGTGCATCTTGAACACCTGCATACCATGAATAGCTTTTCATGAATGAAACAGGCAGTTCTATTGAGTTAACAATATGAAGTACAGCGATGGTAACAAAAGTGGCAATATAAAACCATATAGCAACGTAGAGGTGTCTTTCCCTTCTTTTAAGGATGGTGGCAAACATGTTGACGCCGAATACTACCCAAATCAAGGTGATGGCAATGTCTATGGGCCATTCAAGTTCTGCATATTCTTTTCCGGAAGTCATGCCAAGTGGAATGGATAGTGCTGCAGCAACGATGATGAGCTGCCATCCCCAGAAATGTATTTTTCCCAGGATGTCGCTTGCCATGCGCGTTTTTAGCAAGCGTTGGAGCGAATAATAATATCCCATGAAGATACCATTGCCTACAAAGGCGAAGATAACGGCATTGGTGTGAAGCGGTCTGAGACGCCCAAAGGTTAGTCCAATGGTTTCTTTGCTTCCAACCGGAATGCCACCCAAGTTGAGCTGTGGAAATACCATCAGCAGGGCCACCCATACTCCAACGAGCATTCCAACTATGCTCCAGATAACGGTGGCGTAAGCAAAATTTCGGACAATCTTGTTGTCGTAAGAGAACTTTTCTAATTGCATGTTAAACGTTTTGGTTGTTTGAAGCAGGCTTGTCACCTGTTGTATCATCGAATAGTATTCTTATGGAAGGAGAAACATCGTCTTCAAACTGACCCTGGTTGATGGACCATATGAATGCCACCAGAAACCCAGACGCTACAGTTAAACTTGTTATAATCAGAATTATGAGAACACTCACCCGCCTTAATTTGTCCAAAAGTATTTTTTGCTACAAATATTGTTCGTGATGATTTTCAGTCCAAAACATGATTTTAGTCATGCTTCTTTAGTTTAAAGCTTAGCTTTTTAGTTTAAAGTTTTTAGTTTAAAGTTTAGAATCAGTCGAGGTTATCGCAAATGAATAAACTTTAAACCAACAACTTTAAACCATGCATTTTGGCATAAAGGTTCCCGAGTAAGGTTACAAGCAAAATGATGCTGATAGAGCTGGCAGGCATGAGGATAGCCGCTATGAGGGGAGAAAGCATGGCTTTGGTGGCAAATGAAAGCCCTATGATATTATATCCAATGGAGAGTATGAAGCTGAACGTAACAATCTTTTTTCCAGCTTTTGCCAGTTTAAAAAGCTTGTCGATATTTCCCATGGCATCGCCAGAAATAATGGCATCGCAAGCCGGTGTAAAATAGTTGGAGCTGTCTGCTACCGCAATGCCAACATCGCTTTGTTGAAGGGCCCCTGCGTCATTTAGACCATCACCCAACATGATTACTTTCTTGCCCTGCTGCTGTAATGTCTGAATGTAATTCAGTTTTTCTTGTGGTGTTTTTTCAAATTCAAGTACAGCCTCCTGACCAATATGTGTTCTGATATTTTCTTCTTCACGGTTGTTATCGCCACTTAAAACATGCATATTCTTGATGTTGTTTTTGAGTTGATGAATGGCTTCAAAAATACCCGGGCGATAATGCTGGTTCAACATAAAACATCCTTTGTAGACATCGTTTATGCTGATGTATATCACAGATCCCTCGGCGTGTTGATGTGTATTTATTGCTGGATGCGGCGTTACGAATTGTGCATTACCCATTTTGATGA
>CANLED010000318.1 GCA_947489175.1 Chitinophagaceae bacterium
TGCAAATTGGGGAACTTGTGTTGTTTCCTTCGGTTAGAAAACATGCTGAAACCTGCACCATTGCTGCGCCGGGCACGAGTTGTAGGCATCAGATAAAGGATGGAACGGGAACGAAGGCGTTGCATTCGGTGGAGGTATTGTATGGTGCGCTTCGCTGATTTTTAATTCAATTTAAAAACGAAAGATGAAACATATTTTCCTGTTGATTTTTGTATTTATTGTTTCTGTAGTAGATGCACAAGTATGGATTACAACAGGAGATCAATCCATGTTGTTGAAGCAGCAAGCAGTTGATACTGATGGTGTACTTTCTAATCTTCCTACAATCGAAATCAATGCACAAAAAAAATATCAATCGGTTGATGGGTTTGGGTTTACGTTGACTGGCGGCAGTGCATTTTTAATCAACCGAATGAACCCAACAGCAAAGGCTGCATTGCTCAATGAGCTTTTTGGTAAAGGAGAAAATGCGATTGGCATCAGTTACTTGCGGTTGAGCATAGGTGCATCAGACCTTAGCGCTTCTGTGTTTAGTTATGATGATCTTCCGGCGGGACAAACAGATGAGAAGTTATTGAAATTTTCATTGTCAACCGATACAGTTGATTTGGTTCCTTTGTTAAAGGAAATCATTGCCATCAATCCCAACATAAAAATCATGGGGAGTCCTTGGAGTCCGCCCGTTTGGATGAAAAGCAACAAGAGCAGCAAGGGTGGATTTTTGATGCCAAGATATTACGCTGCTTACGCACATTATTTTGTGAAGTACATCCAGGCGATGAAAGCCAATGGCATCAACATAGAAGCTGTTACGATTCAAAATGAACCACACCATGGAGGGAATAATCCAAGCATGAAAATGGAACCCAATGAACAAGCGGATTTCATCAAGAATCATTTAGGTCCACGTTTTAAAGCTTCGAATATTAACACCAAAATTATAGTGTGGGATCACAACTGTGATGAGCCGAATTATCCAATTGAAGTGTTGAGCGATGCTGGTGCAAACCAATACATCGATGGTTCTGCTTTTCATTTGTACAATGGAAAGATTTCAGCCCTGTCAATTGTGAAGGAAAAATTCCCTGAAAAAAACTTGTATTTTACAGAGCAGTGGACTGGAAAAAATGGAACTTTTTCAGGTGATTTATCATGGCATGTTAAAAATGTGGTGATTGGTTCGATGAACAACTGGAGCAAGGTTGCTTTAGAATGGAACCTAGCGAATGATCCAGGTTATGGTCCACATACACAAGGCGGATGCACCGAGTGCAAAGGCGCGCTAACAATCGATGGCTCTGCAGTTCAACGAAATGTGGCCTATTATATCATCGCGCATGCATCAAAATATATTCCATCAGGATCTGTTAGAATAGGCAGTACTGTTGTAGCAGGATTGCCCTCTGTTTCATTCATGACGCCAGAAAAAAAAGTTGTATTGATTGTGGTGAATGAAAAGAATGCAATGCAGCAATTCAAGGTGAAATATTTAGATCGCGAAATTAAGATTTCATTGAAGGGAGGTGCTGTATCAACAGTTGTGTTGTAACATGATGGAATCCTATTAGATGGTGTAAAAAACATATTTGCATCAACCTATCTTTAGATAATTGAAAATATTATTAGATGAACATAAGATATAGAATTTTCATCGTCATTTTTTTTGTAATCTCTGCTGGTGCTCAAGCACAACAAAAAACATATTGCAATCCCATTAACATAGACTACGGCTATACTCCGATACCTAATTTTTCTACTTGGGGCAAGCATCGTGCAACGGCTGATCCGGTGATCGTCAATTACAAAGGAGATTATTATCTTTTCAGTACGAACCAATGGGGTTATTGGTGGAGCAAGGACATGAGCAATTGGAACTTTGTATCAAAGCGTTTTTTAAGGCCTTGGCACAATGTTTATGATGAGCTCTGTGCGCCAGCAGTGGGCATTGTAGGCGATACAATGTTGGTATTTGGTTCAACTTATTCAAAGAATTTCACGTTGTGGATGAGCACAGATCCGAAGTCGAACGACTGGAAACCATTGGTAGATTCATTAGACATTGGAGGTTGGGATCCTGCTTTTTTTACGGATGATGATGGCCGGTTTTACATGTACAATGGAAGCAGCAACCGATATCCATTGTATGGTATCGAACTAAACAGAAAAACATTTCAGCCAATTGGAGCTCGCAAGGAATTGTATTTTTTGGAAGGATGGAGATACGGATGGCATCGTTTTGGAGAGTACATGGATGATACTTTTTTAGATGCATTTATTGAAGGAGCGTGGATGACAAAACACAATGGGAAATATTATTTTCAATATGCGGCACCTGGTACAGAGTTCAGTGGCTATGCAGATGGCGTTACGGTGGGAGATTCGCCATTGGGATATTTTCAAAATCAATCAGATCCCTTGAGCATGAAGGCAGGTGGGTTTGCACGCGGAGCGGGCCATGGTGCTACATTTGAGGACAACAACAAAAAACTTTGGCATGTATCAACCATTGCCATTGGTGTTAAGAATAATTTTGAAAGAAGACTGGGAATTTGGCCAGCAGGATTTGACAAGGATGATGTGATGTATTGCAATACTGCCTTTGGTGATTATCCGCATTATCTGCCGGGAGACACAACCAATCACCTACAAAGCAGGTTCACTGGTTGGATGTTGTTGAATTACAAAAAGCCCGTTAAGGTGTCTTCTACTTTGGGAAATTATGCTCCTAACAATGCGGTTGATGAAAGCATCAAGACCTATTGGAGCGCTGCAACGGCCAACAAAGGTGAGTGGATAGAATCTGATTTAGGAGCTGTTTCTACCGTGCATGCCATTCAACTCAATTATGCAGATCAGGAAGTAACATTTTTGGGTAAGACCATTGGAGAAAATCATCAGTACATTTTGTATTATTCTATCGATGGAAAAAAGTGGAATGTGTTGATTGATAAATCATCAAATAACAAAGATGTTCCACATGATTATTTGGAGTTAGAAAATCCAGTGCAAGCAAGGTATATTAAGTTGGAAAACATTCATGTTCCTTCAGGAAAATTTGCCATCAGCGGATTGCGTGTGTTTGGCTATGGCAAAGGACTTAAGCCAGATGCCGTGAAAGATTTTGTGGTGTTGAGGACTGACAAAGACAAGCGAAGTGCATGGTTAAAATGGCAGCCGGTTGACAATGCTTTTGCATACAATATTTATTATGGAACAGCTCCCGATAAGTTATACAATTGCGTGATGGTGCATGATGCAAATGAATATTACTACAAGGGGATGGACCTAAAGAAAACCTATTATTACAGAATAGAGGCATTGAACGAAAATGGCATTTCAGTCAGCTCACAAACAATAAAATCAGAATAAATTTTTAACAAACAACTACAGATGAAAAAACACATTCTTTTTTCTGCATCCCTTTTTATTGAAGGTTGCTAAAATCGATGACAGGTTTAGC
>CANLED010000319.1 GCA_947489175.1 Chitinophagaceae bacterium
TTTATGTAAAAAACGCCCAATTGATTTTGAAAGAGTCATGGGTATTCAATGTTAAGATTGACTTCCTTAATATTGGCATTCGGGTTTTTTATGTTTGTACAAAGACAAGCCGGATTCAATCCATTTCTTGATTACGATTACACATAGTTATGTTGTAAGTCATTTAATCTCTTATTCACATCTTTTACCTTGGGTAACATTATTTTTCATTTTAGTGCATATCGCAAATGCAATGAAGGTCAAGTATTCGTTTAAAACAACCCTCAAATAATTGTAATGGTGAATATGGAAGTTCTCCCCAAGAAAAATTCAAATGCAAGTAATGACGACAATAAAAGATTTGAATTATGTAAATCCAAAACAGGGATACAAGGTCTTGATGACGTCACTTATGGAGGGATTCCTGAAAACCGACCTACCCTTATTGTAGGGAATGTAGGGACAGGAAAAACAGTTTTGGGATTGGAATTTATCATTAATGGCATCAAAAAATTTAATGAATCTGGCGTATTCATGACGTTTGAGGAAAATGCAGATGAATTGAAGATGAATGTTTTGTCAATGGGTCATGATTTGGATAAATTTATTTCAGAAGATAAATTATATCTCGAAAGGCTACACATTGACCACATGGAAATACAGGAAACCGGCAGATACAATATTGATGGATTGTTCATACGGTTGGGCGCAGCAATAGAAAAAGTGAAGGCGAAACGGGTTGTCCTGGATTCATTGGATACCCTTTTTACAGGTCTAGACGATACCATTCTGCGTGCAGAATTTAAAAGGCTTTTTTTCTGGCTAAAAGAAAAAAAAGTGACAGCCATCATTACGGCAGAAGTGGGAGATGTTTTTTTGACAAGATTTGGCTTGGAGGAAATAGTTGCAGATTGCGTAATCGAACTGAATTGTAGGGTTCAGAATCAAATTGCCACAAGAAGATTGAGAATTGTAAAGTACCGTGGTTCTTACCATAGCATCAACGAATACCCTTTCACCCTTGATCAAAATGGAATAACAATTTTTCCGATAATAAGTGAAAGTCCCCAGATAATTGTGAGTTCAGCAAGAATTTCTTCAGGTATCAGGGAGATTGATGAAATGCTTGAAAACAAAGGATTTTATGTTGGCAGCAGCATACTGGTTTCAGGGTCAGCTGGAACAGGAAAAAGCAGCCTAGTTGCGGCTTTTGGTGACGATGTATGCAAAAAAAATGGAAAGGTGCTTTATTGTGCATTTGAAGAAGCACCAAATCAGATCATACGAAATATGGAAACAATAGGCATCAACTTGAAAAATCATGTTGACTCAGGAAAACTCCATTTTTATTACTCAAGACCAACATTGCAAAACCTTGAACTTCACTTGATTGCGATTAGAAAAATAATCAAGGAATTCAACAGCACAGTAATTATTCTTGATCCAATTACAAACATCATGTATGAAGACATCAATAGCGACATGAGAACAATGCTCATCAGGTTTATTGATTATCTGAAAATGGAACAAATCACGGTAATGTTGACAGCAACGGTAACAACCTCTTCGTTGCAGTTAATTCAAAGCCATGAGGGAATTTCGTCGATTGTTGATTCTTGCATCATGATTGAAGAGAAGTACATTAAAAATAAACATCGAAAATTTTTATATATCATAAAGTCAAGAGGAATCAACAACTCCAAAAATGAATATGAACTTTTGATCAATCCAGATGGGATTAAAGTAAATCCAGTTGATGAAAAAGAATTAGAGGTATCTAATAATTTCATTTCATCCCCATAATAAAACAGAAAGAAGTGAAACAATTTGTTTTTCAACTCTTTATTAATCCCGGTACAATAGACTCAACTCATGCAGTCAAAAACATTCAATTATTTTGTGAAAAACACTTAAAAGGAATGTATGAGATTGAGGTTATTGACATTAAAGAGCATCCAGGCTGGGCAACGAAAGAAAATGTTTTTGCATTGCCCTTGTTGATAAAAAAAATGCCTTTGCCGGAAGACCGTTTAATAGGGGATTTATCAGACACAAAAAAGATGCTGAAGATACTTAGGGTAGAAAACTAGAAATCATTTACAATGGAAAACAATTATGATACTGAACTCGATTTTGTGCTGGAAGAGCTCATTGTTGATTATCAAAATCAATTTAAGGGAATAAAATTTTATTCGGATGAATACAGAAAAAAAATGAGTGACGAAATAGGAGAAAAACTGAAAATCAGGTTTGGACTAAAGGACTGGGAAATTGATTTGCTGTATCACAACTTGTTTATGGATAAATACATTAAAAGTGTTGATTCGCTTTCGATTTCTTTGGATGGAATTGTATTCAGAAACAATGGGGGCTATACAGAAAGAAGGGTTCAACGTAACACGGAAAATTTACGGATTCAAAAATTAGAAAAAAGCACCCAAAA
Source organism: Chitinophagaceae bacterium (assembly GCA_947489175.1). Classification (GTDB taxonomy): domain Bacteria; phylum Bacteroidota; class Bacteroidia; order Chitinophagales; family Chitinophagaceae; genus Pollutibacter. The sequence goes on from CANLED010000319.1 coordinate 2,423, forward strand.
AAATGCTTTGGGTTTGGTTATTTTTACAGCACTTCTTGCCATTGGAACGTTGATTTCCGCATGGTATTTTGGAATAGAAATATGGAGATATTATCATTCCTCTTCAGTTCATTGATAATGATAATCCAAATTGGACATTCTTTATCATTCCAACAGCCATAAAAAACATAAAAACCATTCAAATATGGATTTTGTGCACGTTGGTTTTACTAAAAGGGTTAAATTTAAACTGTAAAATGTAAAACCATATTTATGAAAAGCTTTATTCTTTCAATTGCCATCTTGTGTTCATCCGGATTCCTGTCAGCACAGGAGATTGGGCTTCAACTTTATTCAGTAAGAAACGAAGTGAAAACAGACCTGAAAGGAACGTTGGGCAAAGTCCGTGCCATGGGAATCAAGGAATTAGAAGGAGGAGAACTTTACGGGATGGATGTAACTACCTATAGAAAAATGCTAGACCAAATGGGCTATAAAATGGTCAGCATCGGCGTAGATTATGATGCGATGAAGGGAGACCTCACTAAAACCATCTCAGATGCAAAGGCACTTGGCGCTACTTATGTGGTTTGCTTTTGGATTGGACACAATGGGAATGAATTTGGGAGCAAAGAAATTGATGAAGCCGCTGCAAGGTTCAACCGTGCAGGGAAGATCCTTAAAGAAGCAGGTCTTAATTTCTGTTATCACCCACATGGATATGAATTCAGACCTTCTATCAATGGTACATTGTTTGATGATCTTGTAGCCAAGACTGATGCTTCTTATGTGAACTTTGAACTTGATGTTTACTGGGCCAAACAAGGCTGTGCTGATCCTGTTTCTATTATCAAAAAATATCCTTCCCGCATGAAGATGTTGCACCTCAAGGACCGCGAACATGGAACACAATGCAACGATACCGGCGGTGCCGATGAAGAGACAAATGTAATATTGGGCAAAGGCGATGTAAATATTAAAGATGTCATGAAAGCAGCTAAAAAAGCTGGCGTGAAACATTACTTCATTGAAGATGAATCAACAAGGGTGATGA
>CANLED010000320.1 GCA_947489175.1 Chitinophagaceae bacterium
AAATCCATACAATCCCCATGATTGTCCACGAGACCATGAAGATGAATCCGCATTCCCTTGGTGATTTTTCTTGGCAATTACCTGTTTGGTTTCCAAGTCATAATCAATTACATGATAAGCACTGTAATTAGGCCTGTAATGATTTTTGATGGTGGTATTTGCATGTGTTAAGGCAATTTCCTTGAACTTTTTATCGCCACCGTTGTCAGAAACCCAATGCAGCAACTCAAGGTTCATCATGTTGTCTATAATCACTGGACAATTGAAATTCTTATTCTTGTTCCAGCTCTGGATTGAGGCTATTTCTGGACGAAACCTAGTCGACAAGGATGCCGCTGCTGTATCAATAGTCCTATGATCTTCCTCATTTTTAAAAAGCCTGTAAGCATTTCCAAAACTACAATACATCATAAAACCTAAGTCGTGATTACCTGTATAATGCTTTTCTTTTTCCAGGATTGACAAACGTTGCTTGGCTATTTCCAAAACAGCTTTATCATTTGTGTGCTCATAAATATAGAGCAAGCTTCCTGGAAAGAAACCGCTACACCACCATTTGGTGTTACTGCTCTCTACCCTACCGGTCTTGGCATTGTATGTTTTAGGCATTGAATCAGCCGGCACATGTTTGTTTAAAACCTTATATTGATTGGATGCAAAAGAAAACTGATCAGAAATAAGTGCAGCCATTTCCTTTGAGGTTGACTGTGCATTTGCATTAAACTGGCATACTGAAATGATGAAAATGGCAAGCAATTTGACTGTTCTCATTGACAAATAAATTTTATAAGTTCAAATCTAAGTAAATATGCCATGAACTGTTAAAAATCTTTCCCTTTTTTTATTCTTCATTAAATAGATTTAATCTTGATTTTTAATCGCTGACTCATCAAAACAAGTTTTTGCTACTTTTGAATCAATTATTAGTACAATTTTATCTTAAAGAATGGGTGTAAAAATTTCTATCGAAAATGTATCTGTCTTGCTTGGGGGTAAATCAATTTTGAATCAAATCAACCTATCCATCCAAAAAGATGAACAATGGGCTATCGTTGGGCCCTCAGGGTCTGGTAAAACCACATTGGCAAAAGCTATTTGTAAAAGCATATTCTTTCGGGGAATTATTGATATAACCAATCTAACAGACCCCGAAATAAAGCCTACCGTAATCTTGATTGAACAACAACACCGTTTTAAAAACAACAGTAATGTTGAAAATTTTTACTATCAACAGCGCTTTAATTCAACTGATAAAGAAGACGCCTCTATTGTTGAGGAGGAATTAAACACATCATCCCACAACACACCAGAAAAAGAAAAATGGATTGCTTTTTTTTCCATCGAGCACATCCTAAAAAAGCCTTTGATACAGCTCTCTAATGGCGAAAACAAAAGACTTCAGCTGGCAAAAGCAATGTTGAAAAAACCTGATCTGCTAATTTTGGATAACCCATTTATTGGTTTAGATACACAAGGTAGGAAATCACTTAAATCTGGCTTGAACGAAATAAGCAATCAAGGCATCTCAATCATATTAATAGGGTCAGAACAAGACCTTCCTTCATGTATCACAGATATAGCAATCCTTGAAAATGGGAGAATAGTGAACCAAGGCGAAAAATCACTGCCCAGCTCTAATGAAATTTTCAAACGAAGCAACTTAATCGACGATGTACTTATAAAAAAATGCGTTACAGATCAAGAAAATGATTTCAACTTGGCAGTAAGAATGGTTGAGGTTAACATTCAATACAACCAAACTCAAATCCTCTCAAATATCAACTGGGTGATAAAAGCGGGAGAAAAATGGTGCTTAACTGGACCCAATGGCTCAGGAAAATCAACATTGCTAAGTTTAATCACAGCAGATAATCCACAAGCCTATGCAAACGAAATCTATTTATTTGACAGGAAAAGGGGTAGCGGGGAAAGTATTTGGGATATCAAAAAAAAGATAGGATATCTTTCACCAGAACTTCATTTATATTTTCATCAAAATGAAAACTGCTTTCAAACGGTGGCTTCGGGCTTATTCGATACCATAGGATTATTCAGACAACCCAACACGAAACAAGCAGAGTTGGTTCTAAATTGGATGAAATTATTGCAAATTGAACATTTTGCAGAAAAGTGGCTGCACCAATTATCATTAGGAGAACAACGCCTGGTCCTACTTGCCAGAGCGTTGGTGAAAAGTCCCGCCCTATTGATTTTAGATGAACCTTGTCAAGGCCTTGACCAGCAACAAACTGATTTCATCAAGACAATCATTGATAAAATTTGTGAGTCTTCTAACACGACATTAATTTTTGTAAGTCATTACGAAGAAGACATACCCGGTTGCGTAAACAATTACATTAAACTAGAAAACGGATGTATTATTTGACTAGGTAAAGTTTTCAAAAATAGTTGGTTATTTTATAATTGATATTATATAAATGTAAAAGGGCTTCAATTTAAAAATTGAAACCCTTTTCAAATATGTATTACGTAAGATTTTAAAAGATATATTGGACTACACTGTTTTAAAAGTAGTAATTACTTAACATTAAGAGTTGTTCCAGAGATTTCCACAGTCAATTTTCCCATTCCAGTTGTAGCTGGTCCTTTTGTTACAGCACCTGTAATTGAAAAAGCCGAACCATGGGTTGCACAACTAAAACTACCAGTAGTCTTGTTAAAAGTAACAGGGTTGTTTTGATGTGGACAAACATTAGAGAATGCTGAAAAACTAGCTGCTGCATTTCCTGCTGCTGTTCTAACTACAATAACACCCTTGTCCGATACAAAATCGTTAACAAGCAAAAGCTGAGTAGACAAGTTCACTGCCAAAATTACAGCAGGAGTAGGAGTAATTGGACCAGGAGTTCCTCCTGTTGTAGTTTCATCTTTTGAACATGCTGCCATCATACATGCAACACATGTGAAAGCTATACTTCCACCTATTTTACCTAAAAAATCTTTTCTTTCCATAATGGTATTTTTTTTTTATAAAAACAAATATAATGCGTTTATGCACAAAATGTTAATTGTTTATAGTAAAATAACATTAATTCATGAATTTTTATTAAAACGAATCATCTTTATAACCTGAAACACGTATAACTACTAGTAAATATGAATATTTTACATTTGATAAAAGGGTATCATTAGACTGATTACTCCTTTCAGTTACATGATTACTGTTAAAACCACTCTTATTTTTTTGACGAATGAACATTTTACAAAACTAAAAAAATCGCTAGGACACCCAAAATGAAAAAGGGATTTAACATCTATAGGCACTACAGAAGATCATTTTCCTTTTTTTAAAGTTATGAAGTCAGGAAACTACTTTCGTTAAAGAAAAAATAGATCAATTTTGCACAACGAACTTCACGACAATGGTATTTGTAAGTCATTACGAGGCTGTCATACCAAGGCACATAAACAATTACATAGAACTAGAAA
>CANLED010000321.1 GCA_947489175.1 Chitinophagaceae bacterium
CGCCGAGCCAAATTCGCTTCGCTCATCTGTCTCGGCACCCCTCCTGTCCAGGAGGGCAGTCTTGTGTTTACTTGTTTTTAAAAACATTTGATTCAAATTAAGAAAACGTCATACCCCTTTTTTTTAGGGTCCCCCTATAACACATTCAGGATGACAGGGTCCCTGACTGTCGGAAATCTACCACCCCGCCGAGACAAATTCGCTTCGCTCATCTGTCTCGGCACCCCTCCTGTCCAGGAGGGGATTCGTGTGTTTATTTGTTCTACAACACATTTGTTTCTAATCACAAGAACGACTTAACCTTTTGTTGAGTCACCCTATAACTCATTCTGAATCACAAACGGTTTTTTGCTAATCCGCCATCCCCGTCCACTTCGTGAGACGGGGATGGGAACAAGAAAAAATTAAGGTTAAAGCAACACACTATCTTTGCTACAATAAATATTCTCTATGAAAAATGTTTGGCTGATTACAGGATGCTCTACAGGATTTGGACTTGCATTGGCAAAGGAACTCCTTGAGAACGGATACCGTGTGGCTGTAACGGCACGAAACATAGACCAAGTAAGGGATTTGGCTGATGCATATCCTGAAACAGCCATTGCGTTGACTCTTGATGTTACCATTCCATCGCAAATCAAAGAAGCAGTGGATTCAACAATCGCACGGTATGGACAAATAGACGTATTGGTAAACAATGCAGGGATTGGCTATTTCGCAGCGATTGAAGAAAGTGAAGATGAGGAAGTAAGAAGGATGTTTGAAATCAATGTATTTGGATTGGCGAGAATGACACAAGAAGTATTGCCTTACATGAGAAAGCAAAAAAGTGGACATATCCTGAACATCGCATCTATAGGTGGTTTGCGATCATTTCCGGCAGTAGGCTTTTACAACGCAACCAAATATGCAGTTGATGGATTGAGTGAATCCTTATACAAGGAAGTATCTCCATTGGGCATAAAAGTTACCATCATCGCCCCTAGTGGATTCAGAACAGATTGGGCAGGAAGATCAGCAAAAAACAGTGCAATCAGCATAGAAGATTATGCTGCAACAGCGGGTAAAAACAAAGGTGATATCCGTGGATACAGTGGCAACCAACCTGGAGATCCGGTAAAGGCAGCCAAAGCCATGATTCTCGTTACAGAAACAGAAAATCCACCTTTGAGGTTGCTGCTGGGTAAGGCTGCATTAAAGGGCGCGAGGATCAAGTTAGATGAACTCAAACACGATTTTGATACCTGGGCTGATGTTACCGAAGGGGCCGATTTTAATTAATTGCTTAAATCATTTCCTACAACCATGTTTACAATTTTAATTGTTTGATGGTTGTAGGAATTGAACATCAAGCTATTTAATTTCCCTCACATAATGAATCGAGGCCAATTCATTTCCAAACTGCATTCGGGCCAATTCCCTAGCCTTGTAATCATTCTCTGCAAAAATCACGGTGGTCGTGGTTCTTCCGCCCTGAAGTTGAACCTTTACTTCAAATTGTTTTACGTTGCTCATGGTGTTTTGTTTTATGAGCAACAAATATGGATGAAGTGATGGAAATTTTGTTTCCGAAATAACAGAACTACATTTCTCTTGCTTGTTAAAATTGAAATGGGTTTGACTATAGCATAAAAATCAAACTGATAATTTTCCATATTTTCTGGACCAATAAATAATCAACGGGACTAGTATAACAGTTGGCGCCAACCAAATAACAAACGCTGGTTTAAAATCAATATTAACAACCAAGAAAGCGGTTATGGATGCAATATAAGTGCCGATCATTCTTTGCAGATGACTCAGCAACCACTGATTGGCGAATTTTGACTTCCCCTTAAAAAACATATAATCTGCAATTACAAAACGCAATGAAATAAATGCAAATGACAATAGAACCCAACCGAAACTGTCTTCTGTAACTGTCCTGACACCATCAATCACAAAGAAAGTAGCTGCTAATAACATCCCTATAGTTGGAATTGAATCAATGAAATTTATTTCAGAACCTACCCTTTTAAATTTCAAATAAATTCTTGCCGTTAGGTTCATATAAAGTGTAAATATCCCTACAATAAATAAAAACCGATTTGGGTGCATGACTGCTAAAACAAAGGAGCACAGCCCTGCAAGATTCATCCCCCAGAAAAATATTGATCCAATTTTTTTGTGGTTTTTATCTCCTTTTTTTAGGATAAGAACAATTGTTCCTGAAATCAATCCAATGCCGCCACCTAAGATATGGAGTGCCAAAATAAAACGAAATAAATCCATGCAATAATTTCTTTAGCGTAGTGAATAAATTACAGAAGCTTCAAATATAGGCTAGAAACCTCGCTAATAAAGGCTTTCAAAGGATGATATATTATCTTTGCATAAATTTTTGCATTTAGCTTTATATTTAGAGGACATTAACTTCTAAGCACATGGACTTTCTGCAAAAATTTAGATGCAGGATTATTAAATGAAACATAGCCAACAAACAATTGACATGAAACTATACGCCACATTTTTTTTATTCTTAACCATTTTTATAAGCGCAAATGGACAATCAAAGTCTTCGGTTGAATTAATTAAAAAAACAAACGAATTTCTCCTTACGCTTTCACAAGAAGAACTCAAGGTTGCACAATATGTTTTTGATGATTCAAGTAGGAAAGAATGGACCAACCTTCCTGTTGGATTGATGCCACGTCCGGGTATACGATACGGCAGCTTGTCAGACAGAAGCAGGATCGCATATCACCACGTATTGGCTGCTTTGCTCAGCTCACAGGGATACTTGAAGACCACCAGCATCATGCAGTTGGATGACATTTTAAATACCCTGTATCAACAAGCATTCGATGATGGAAAAATCTCTAAAAAGAACTTAACCAGCATGCAGAACCTCAAATGGGATCATGGTAATTTCTACATTGCTGTTTATGGAAAACCGAATAATCAAGATGCATGGGGATTGAAATTTGGCGGACATCACATAGCGCTAAGCATGACCAGTGATGGAAAAAAAATTAGCATGTCGCCATATTTTATTGGAACAGACCCATCTGAGGTAAAGTCTGGCAAATATGCAGGTCTGCGCATATTAAGCAAGGAAGAAGACTATGGCCTTATGTTAATTCAATCACTTAATACCGTTCAACAATCCACTGCCATTTTAAAACAAGCTGTACCCAAAGACATAATTACTAGTCCCAACAGTGCCCAAAGAATTGATGAATATTATGGAATCTCCGCTAAGAGTTTCAACAAAGACCAAAAGGATATTTTAAAAATTTTGATTCAAGAATATGTGCACAATTTTGAACATGAAAAAGCACATCAACTGATGGATAAAATTTTAAAAACAGGGATTGAAAAAATATACTTCGCTTGGGTTGGTAGTTTGGAAAGCAACAAACCTCATTATTATATTTTAAATGGCCCTGATTTTTTGATTGAATATGA
>CANLED010000322.1 GCA_947489175.1 Chitinophagaceae bacterium
CTTCATTTAAATTCATTCTTCAATCTACTTTGCTGTTGCCTCAAGTCCTCTCACGTAATCCAACAGCATGATTGCTTGTCTGATATCCATGAATAGGTTCTTTTGTGAATTTGCAAGGTTATCAGCTTTATTTGCCATCAAATCCTGAACTGCTTGGGTCATTTCTGGCACTGTCATTTTCCCTAAATAAGCATAATAGGATAGCTGCTGTTGCAAGTCTTTTGTGAGAGAATTTGCAATTTTGGCCCCTAGTTTTTTATCGCCTGATTTATATGCTGCTTCAAGGAGTTGAACGCTGATGGTGTTATGTTGGTTTTGTCTGCTAACCATTCCATAAGGGAAGTTTTCTTCCAATATGTTTTTATCTGCAAGGTTTAATATTTCCTTAGCTTTTTCATTCTGACCTTCATTAATAAGAGCACCTGCAGCTTCAGCAATGGATTGTCTGATTCCCATCAAATGCCTTCTGTTCTCTTCATCGAAATATACGCCTGGAATATTTGCATTGCCATAGGCGAATTTATTTTTGATGATATCATAAGAGGTCCTGGTGTTGATTCTTGTAGGATCAGCAACAGGAACAAGTCTATATGATTGACCTTCTGAACGCAGGTATTGGCCGAATCCTAACTCACCAAAAGGAGATGTAAAGTAGATTGGTCTGGCCCACTTATTAGCGGCAATGATGTTTAAAACGGCAAGGTCGTTTTTCATCAAAATGTCCTTAGGTAAGTCAAATCTAATTTCAGAACCCACGCTGTCTTTTGCTTCAACAATTCCATTTTTTCTCACGAACGCTACGTCAACAGGGACACTTACTTTTTTTACAGGGAGGTAGTTCATGCTGCTACCATCTTGCATTTGAAGTTGATTAGCAGGGTCATCACTTCCTACGAAATCATGCATTAAGCTGTATAGATCTACGTACCTGTTTTGATCTGAAAGTCCAGCTTTCTCATAGAAACGTACATAATCCCTTTTGCCTCCTTCAATTTGCTCTGGAGTCCAGATTACATCAATCGGAGCACTTTCATTTACTTTGTAGCGCATTTCATTGATATACCAATCGATGCCAAGGAGTGAGTAGTTGATGACACGGATGTCTTTTCTAATGCCTTCAACTTCTTGGGCATACCAAAGAGGGTATGTGTCATTATCGCCAAAGGTGAAAAGAATGGCGTTGGGTGCACAGCTTTCCAAATAGTTTTTTGCTAAATCTCTTGCTAATTGTTTCTTGCTTCTGTCATGGTCATCCCATTCTTGAGATGCCATTAGTACTGGAACGGCAGCAAGACAAACAACAGCAGCTGCTATATTTGAAACTGAATCTCCTGTGAATTTTTTCAACCAATCCTTAATTTGCATAACGCCCAATCCAATCCAAATTGCAAATGCATAGAAGGATCCAACAAAGGCATAATCACGTTCACGAGGCTGGTTACCGGCTTGGTTGAGGTAAAATACAATGGCAAAACCAGTAAAGAAGAACAGTAGAAAAGATACAAAAGATCCTGATTTGTCTTTGTTGTACTGATAGAATACACCAATCAATCCAAGGATAAAAGGCAAAGCAAAAAGTTTGTTGTTTGCTTTGTTTGTTTTCAAACTGTCTGGAAGTTTATCTTGATTGCCGAGTGCTGAATTATCCAAAGCTTTGATTCCAGAAATGGTATTCCCGTCACGTGGATTTCCAAAACCCTGTACATCATTTTGTTTTCCAACAAAGTTCCAACCAAAATATCGAAGGTACATCCAACCAATCTGGTAGCTAAGTGCCCAGCTGATGTTATGCCCCATGGTTGGCCTCTCATCTTCATTTAAGTTCAACCAACGTTTGTAAAAATCTGCATGACCTTGATCGTTGCTCGCATCCCAAACACGGGGAAGCAACATTTTATCTTCAGGGGCATAAACAGGGGATTGATCTTTCCCGGATTCAAGGTATTTATCTTTTCCTTTAACAAACCTAGTTTCTCCTTCCGCGTAATCTATCGGTTTTGCTGTAAAAACTTGACCGTACAACAATGGGAAATCACCATATTGTTCACGTCCGAGATAACCTTCAAGACTCATCGGATTGTCAACGTTATACATGTCAATTGCTGGGTTGGCAGCAGAGCGAATCATGGTGGTTAGGTAGGTTGAATATCCAATCAACATAAAGGCAAAACACCAAAGTGCGAGTCTAAGGAAATACGGATTTCTTTTCAATGCAGGCAATCCGTATGAAGTGATTGCTGCAACAATGCCAATTGTAAGAATGAGCTTGCCGATTATCGATCCACCACTTCCTGTAGAAATAAATGGATATAAAATAGAAAGTGACAAAAGGGCTACCCAAATACCAAATTTTGTGGTATTTAAATTTTTTGATGAGGATATTTTGAATCCAACAAAAATTAGGGCAGCTATAAAAATAAAGTAGGTAGTGAATCCACTAAAGAAAGGCAAACCTAGTGTATTTACAAAGAAGATGTCGAAGCTACCTGCAGATTTGATGGTGTATTGGATAACCACTTTTTGGGCTATTCCAGTAATTGCACAACCAATTAAGAACGCGAAAAAGGTTCCTAGCTTTGTTACTTTAAATCTTTTGTAGTAATAAACCATTACAATAGCTGGAATGGTTAGGAGGTTCAAAAGGTGAACGCCGATGGATAAGCCCATCATAAAAAAGATCAATACAATCCATTTGTCGGCGCCCGGTTCATCAGCATTTTGTTCCCACTTAAGCATCATCCAAAAAACGAGTGCGGTAAAGAAAGAGGAGAGTGCATAAACTTCACCTTCCACCGCACTGTACCAAAATGAATCGCTGAAAGTATAGGCAAGAGCACCTACAACACCAGCTGCCATGATGGTAAATATTTGATTCCCAGTTAAGGCTTTGCCAGCCGTTTGAACAATTTTTCTCGCAAAGTGGGTGATTGTCCAGAAAAGGAATAATATGGTAAAACCACTCGCAAGGGCACTCATCGCGTTCACTGCTTTAGCCGCCGTTAAGGGGTTATCTCCAAACATGATGATAAAAACACGGCCCATCAAAACAAAGAGAGGGGCTCCTGGCGGATGTGGCACTTGTAACTTGAAACACGAGCTTACAAACTCCCCACAGTCCCACAGACTGCCACCCGCTTCAGCGGTCATGATATAAACTGAACAGGCAATGAGTGTAACGATCCAGCCAATGAGGTTATTGATCTTGTTGAACGTCATAAATTAAAAATTTTTGATACGCAAATGTAATTAAATGAGCGGAGATGAAGGATGAATTTATTGATACGTGTTGTTGGTTTTAAGATTGAGAAATTTTACATAAAAACCAAATGTTAACTTGTTTTACTTAGCTTAATTGAATTTCGCTTTTATTTCCCATTCTTTTCAGCAAATGAAGAGGAATAGACAAATTTCTTAATTTGATGTGTAGGGTGATGAGAACAACACC
>CANLED010000323.1 GCA_947489175.1 Chitinophagaceae bacterium
GATGAACTTCACTATCTCTTACAATCTTATCCTTGTACTGCCAACGTCCATCTTCAATATTTATATGTTGAGAGAGTGTTACATATTGATCTTCCAACAATGCTAACATGGTCATCAATTTGAATGTTGAACCCGGCTCAGACCTATTCACTGCATAATTAAAATCTTCGGCATATTCTCCGTTGATGTTCCGCCCTAAGTTTGCAATCGCTTTTATTTTTCCTGTTTTTACTTCCATTACAATGCAAGTGCCATTTGCACATTCATTTTCAGTCAATACTTTCAACAATGCCTGCTCTGCAACATTTTGAATATTTACATCAATGGTAGAAATAAGGTCCTTGCCATTTTGAGGCTCCACTTCAAGTCCCTCTTCTACAGGAACAGTTGCACCTCCCGAAATTCTGCGTACCAATCTTTTTCCTGATACCCCCTTCAATAGGCTATCATAGGTCTTTTCTAATCCCACATTCGTATTCACTATTTTACCATCTTCGCCAATGTATTCGCGCGACAACCCGATTGTTCTCTTTGCCAATATGCCAAATGGGGCTAATCGCTTTTCCTTTTCCTTGAATATAAATCCATTACTATTCTTATTTAATTTGATGAATGAAGTGTTTCTTAAAGCTTTACATTGATTAAAATCAATATTTTTTTGCAACAAGTAAAATTGGTTCTTGTTGTTAAACACCGTCATTAGCTCACGCTTGTAGGCTCCAGCTGTTTTTTCTTGAAGTATGGAAGAAAGTTGTATGGAAAGACTGTCAATATTTTCTTTAAACTTTTTTCCATTTTTTTCCTGTATTCCTTTGGCACCAAAATCAAGATAAATATCAAATAATGGAATGGAGCTACTCAAAATCTTTCCATCTTCGCTAAAAATGGTTCCACGGTCTGCAGCCATTTCTTTGTAGCTAAGTTGAAGACTGTCACTCAAATTTTTCCAATATTTACCTTCAACATTTTGTATATAAAATGCCTTGCTAAATATTGCCACACCAAATGCAAGCATGACAATAAATATCAAGTAACTCCTCCACAATATGTCTTTTCTTGTTTCCAATTGATTATTTGCTTTTTATGTTTTCTGATTGAACATTATCAAGATTAATAGGCGCTTCTAATATTTCTTTAATTCCATGAGGCTCTATCATTTTAACTATCTCAGATTGTTGTGTTTGAAACATCCAATCTTTTCTAATCATCTTAAACTCATACTGCAACTCTTTCAATTCTCTAGATGTTTTGCTAATATCCTTTATCGTCTTTTCTGCTTGATGGCCGTTGTATATGTACATAACTGCTAAAAATGATAAATAAATGAAAAAAGGTATGTTATTAACCAATCCTTGTTGACTGACAAAGAATTTTTTGATATTGATGGGATAACCAGTTTCTTGCATTTCCTTTTCCTTCATGGTGTTTACACTTTTCTTAATTTTTCATTCTTCATTTGCGGTGCCTGAGCCTGTCGAAGGCCATTCTTCATTCTTCATTCTTCATTCTTCATTCTCCTAACCCCCACCCTCAACCTAGCGCTCCTAGACCTTGGATTTCTATTTATTTCCTCTTTTGAAGGTTCAATTGGCTTTTTATTGAAGGCTTCAAAAGGAGGCAATGTTTTTATGCCGTAAATAGGATCACTAACTACATCAGTTGGACTACCCTGCCTAAAAAAATTCTTGACCAAACGGTCTTCAATGCTGTGAAATGTAATCACTGATAACCTCCCACCCGATTTCAAAACAGTTGCTGATTGTGCAAGCAAATCTGCCAAAGCCCCTGTTTCGTCATTTACTTCCATCCTCAGTGCTTGAAAAACCTGCGCAAAATATTTGTTTGGATTCCCTTTAACTACAGTTGATATCGATGATTTTAAGTCGTTAATGGTCTTTATTGGAGCATGCTTGGTTTGATCAGCCAGCAGAATCGCCAAGGTTTTGGAATTGGTAACCTCCCCATATTCCTGAAAAATATATTGTAATTCCTCAGCATTTTTCTCTCTTAGCAAATCCGCCGCCGTTTTCTCTCCACCCTTATCCATTCGCATATCTAAAGGAGCATCAAACCGAATTGAGAAACCACGCGTAGGTTCGTTGAATTGGTGACTACTAACACCTAAATCAGCTAAGATGCCATCAACCTCTGATACTTTGTGCAAACGCAAAAAGCGAGAAAGATGCCTGAAGTTATGCGGAATAAAAACCAGCCGACTGTCAGCAGGAAGGTTAACCTTAGCATCTTCATCTTGATCAAACGCATACAAACGTCCATCTTTATTCAACCTAGACAAGATTTCACGAGTATGACCACCTCCGCCGAAAGTGCAATCAACATAAATTCCATTTGGATCGATGTTCAAAGCATCAACACTTTCTTTCAACAATACCGGCACATGGTAGGAGCTACCGCTGTTTTCGCTTTCTATCTCCTCAATTTTGTTTACCGGCATAGTTTGTTTTTTTTCTGGGCTAATCTTTCTTTGCCATAACTTCTGCAGCTATTTTGCTGAATTCATCTGGTGAAAAAGTTTCAAAGATCTTTTTATACTGTTCCTTATCCCATATTTCCAATTTGGTCATCGCCGCCACCAACACAATGTCTTTTTCAAGTCCCGCATGCTCCATGAGGCTTTTTGGCAATAATATCCTGCCAGCACTATCAAGTTCCAACTGCGTCGCTCCATTTAAAAAATGACGCCTAAACTCACGAACCTTCGGATCAAAATCATTCAAAGCGCTAATATTCTCATAAATAGGCGTCCAGCTTTGCATTGGGTAAACAGTAAGGCATTTTTCAAAACCCCTATTGATAACAAATACAGGTTCAACTCCTTCTGGCAGCTGTTTTTTTATGCCCGCCGGAAGAAGAAACCTACCTTTGCTATCGAGGGTAGCCTCATATTCACCTAAAAAACCAATCATTTATACCAATTTAAAGAAAAAAGCAACATATAATGACACAAAATAACACAAATTCCCACTTAAGAACACTAATATTATCTTCAATATTTATCCACAGCTGAAACCCAATACAGTACTGCATTTCATCAGATTCATCACCACAACATGTGCGTATCTCAAAAACCCGTGTGAATAAACTGTGAACAAGACGTGAGTAATCAACATCCACATACCATTCTTCAAGAAATCAGCATGGCTGAATTCGATTATGACCTGCCACAGCAGCAAATCGCCATGCATCCATTGGAAAATAGGCACGATTCTAGGCTTTTGCTATATAACAAAGACATAATTTCTGAAGACACCTATAAAAACCTGCATAAATACCTGCCGTCAAACGCACATTTGATTTTTAACAACAGCAAGGTTATTGCTGCGCGTATCATTTTTAAGAAGACAACAGGTGCTTTAATTGAAATCTTTTTGCTTGAACCGGCAAAAGGACAGTTGCACAGCGAGGCATTGTGTCAAAAAAC
>CANLED010000324.1 GCA_947489175.1 Chitinophagaceae bacterium
TGCGAAGGCAAAATAAGCTCTGTAAATTAATGCAAATGCATCTAAAAGAAATAGCTTTTTATCGTGTTTTGGTGTTAACATAATTTCTTAATACTAGTTATTTATTCGAACTATCCTCCCCCTCCTTATCCCTGCACTAACGTTGGGTCTTCAAAAGCTATCGCTTTTTCTCCTCCAAAGGGGGAAGCGAAAATTAATTCCAAGTTGTACCTTCTTTACCATCTTTTACGACAATGCCAGCAGCTGCTAGTCCGTCTCTGATTTGGTCTGAAGTTGTCCAATCTTTATTCTCTCTTGCTGATTTACGAATTTCTAATACCAAATCCATCACAGGAGCCAATTTAGAATCGCTATTTGTTTTTTCAATTGTTAATCCCAACACATCTCCAACAAAAGAATTCATTTCTAGTGATAATGCTTCTAGATCAACCTTAGAAATGGTAGCATTTCCGTCATTGATATTGTTAATGTATTTCACAGCATCAAATATTTTGGAAAGCAGAATTGGCGCATTGAAATCATCTGACATCGCTTTGTAAAAAGTTTGAATCATTTCATTTACATCTAATGACGAAATTTCAGCCGTTTTCAATATTGGTAATTTTTCAATTGCTTCCGAAAGTCGAGCAAATCCTTTTTCAGCTGCGCTTAATGAATCTTCGGTAAAATCTAAATTACTTCTGTAATGCGCTTGCATCATTGAAAAACGAATCACGTTTGGTGCATATGCTTTATTAAAAACAGTAGTAGTTCCTTCTACAATTTCCTTTGGAAGAAAAAAGTTACCCAATGATTTACTCATTTTTTGACCGTTCACATTGAGCATATTTGCATGCATCCAATATTTAGCTGGATTACAACCCAACGAACCACAATTTTGAGCAATTTCATCTTCGTGATGAGGAAATTTTAAGTCCATTCCTCCTCCGTGAATGTCAAAATGAGGACCTAAATATTTTGTACTCATTGCAGTACATTCAATATGCCAACCTGGATTCCCATCTCCCCAAGGTGAACGCCAAATCTGCATGTCTTCGGGATTTGCTTTTTTCCATAGCGCAAAATCCGCGAAAAAACGTTTTTCATCTTGCGCATTTAAAACTCTCGTTTCTTCAGAAAGTTCATCTACTTTACGACCGCTTAATGTTCCGTATTCGAATTTTTCACTGTATGCTTTTACATCAAAATAAACAGATCCGTTCACAACATACGCGAAACCGTTTTCAATGATTTTCTCAATAATTTCGATTTGTTCTTGAATATGTCCCGTTGCTGTAGGTTCTATGCTAGGAGGTAACATGTTATAAATTCGTTGTAATTCTTGAAATTTTACATTGTATTTGTACACGATTTCCAACGATTGAACTTGTTCCAAACGAGCCACTTTCCCAATACTGTCCACTTCATCTCCAGCACTGTTTGTGATATGTCCTGCGTCTGTAATGTTACGAACGTATTTCACTTTGTAATTCAACTTCAACAAGCAACGATAGATCATGTCAAAATTAATGAATGTTCGCATGTTTCCCATATGTGGCTCACTGTAAAGTGTTGGTCCACAAACATACATTCCGACTTGATTCTCATGAATAGGTTCGAATTTTTCTTTCTGACCTGATAAACTATTGTAAATTAAAAGTTCAATATTACTTGTGCTCATACTCTTATTTGAAGTGTTTCAAACAAAGATAGTTTAAATAGAGTAAAAGATACAAAATTGAAAGATAAAAGAAAGCCTCTCTGAAAGATCAAAGACAGTTAAACTAAATGATTGAAATCTTGAGTCTATTTTCTCACAATATCAGTTCCATTGAAATCTACAGTCAAATTTCTATTTAATTTAAAAAGAACAGGCATCTTTTTTTATAGGTGTGGTGGGTTGATAAAAATATATTTTAGTTTATTTGATGTTTAATCAATAAAATAATTTAATGTAAATCATAATAAACATAAATAAAAATATATGACCAATAATCCTCACTTTTACTAAAACAATTAAAAAATAAAAAATCATGAAAAAATCAAATTCAAAACTAAAAGCTACCGTAATACTGTTTACCACCCAATTCTTCAGAAAGAACACATAATTTATTCCCTTTGCGAAAGAAGGTAGATCTCCTGATCAATAGCTTTTTTTCTTCGGGAATTTCTAAATATTTAAATGCTTTTGAGGATCGATTAAACTTCATAATCCCCTTTTGAGATTGGCTTAAATACAATTCATTTTTGTAAAATACAACATCGATGATATTGCTGTTTAATTCTACAGAATTTGGCACAGCATAAGAAATTAACTTGTGCCCATTTTCATTGAAGAGCACCAATCTGTTTTCACAAACGATCCACGCGTTGCACTTTTCATCAATCGTAAAATTATTGTTCGCTGTATTTTGTTTGAAATCAGAAATTACTTGCAAAAAATCTCCATTCACACGATACACTTGTCCATTGAAATTGCGACACCAAACTCTATTTTTACTGTCAAGTTGTAAACCCGAAATACTTCTGCCATTTTGATTTGGATTTTTGTATTGAACATATTGAAATCCGTCGTACTTAAACAATCAAGCATCACACCCAATCCAAATATATCCGAAATCATCCTGTAGAACTTGGTAGACCTCATTTGAAGGAAGGCCATTTTCGTCATTGATTGTGTAATAATATGGTTCCTGAGCAAAAAGACTCAAAGCATAATTTAAACTAATGACAATAAAAATATATAAATAAAATTTCAGCAACAATCGTAAATTTGATGCGAAGTTAAAACAATCTACTTTAGAATCAAATCGTTGAAAAATAACTTCTACATTCATTAAATCTTTCTATTTTTACAATTAAAAACACTTTGAAAAAAATAAATTTCAACATTAGATTTACTGTAGTTATAATAAGTTTAATTTTCGTCAATTTTGTTTTTTCACAAACATCAATCAAATCAGATTACAATTTTAGAAATTATACAACCGAATCTGGACTCCCAAGTTCTGAAACGTATGACATTGAACAAGATGAGGAAGGTAATATATGGATTGCCACCGATAGAGGTGTTGTGCAATATAATGGAAATAAATTCAGAAACTATACCACAAAAGATGGTTTAATTGACAATGTTATTCTTAATATCTATAAAGATCCATTTAAAAGAATTTGGTTTTTAACGATAAAAAATGAGTTGTGTTATTACAAAAAAGGCAAAATATCCATTTATAGGTTCAATCATATTATCAAAAAAAAATTTCCAAGTAGTACAATTGCAGATAAAGAAATTCTAATTGATAAAGCTGGCAAACTATATTTTGGATTAAAAAACGAAGGATATATAACAATTGATGAGAAAGGTAAAACAAAAACTTTCAAAAAACTAAATAACAATATCGTATTAGATAAAATAGAGAATGATTATTTTATCTCTCTTTACAAAAATATTCTA
>CANLED010000325.1 GCA_947489175.1 Chitinophagaceae bacterium
ACAATGCCACCTATGGAGGTTTTTATACACAAGATGAATTGAGGGATTTGATTGCTTATGCTGGTAGGAAATTTATTGAGATTGTCCCTGAAATTGAAATGCCCGGTCATGCCAGTGCCGCCATTGCTGCTTATCCTGAGCTGAGCTGCTTTCCATTAGAGCCAACAGATACTCTTCCCAACATGATGGCAAAAAAGTCATTGGAAACCATCATAAACAAAAAAGGCAAAGTGGTTCAAGAAACATGGGGCGTTTTTCAAGATGTTTTTGCCCCAACAGAATATACTTTTAATTTTTTACAGGACGTACTGGATGAAGTCATTGATATTTTCCCATCCAAATTCATCCATGTAGGTGGTGATGAATGTCCAAAGGAGTTCTGGAAACGATCTGCTTTTTGCCAAGATCTTATCAAACAAAAAAACCTCAAGGATGAACACGGACTTCAAAGTTATTTCATCCAACGCATTGAAAAATACATCAACACAAAAGGACGCAACATCATTGGCTGGGATGAAATTTTAGAGGGCGGATTGGCTCCCAATGCCACGGTCATGAGCTGGCGTGGGATTGCCGGTGGAATAGAAGCCGCCAAGCAAGGTCACGATGCAATCATGTCTCCTGTTGATTTTTGTTACCTTAACCTTTATCAATCAGAAGATCCAACAGATTCTATTGCATGGGGTGGATTGATCAAGTTAAAATCAGTGTATGGGTATCAACCGATACCGGCGGCATTGAATGCGGAACAGGCGAAGCACGTTATTGGCGTGCAAGGAAATTTGTGGACGGAATATTTAGGAACGCCGGCGTTGGCTGAGTATATGTTGTTTCCAAGGGCAATTGCCTTGTCAGAAGTGGGGTGGACCAGAGACAGGCCGGCGTTTACGGATTTTACCAATCGGTTGATTCCATATCTAAACAGGTATGCCTTGAAGGAGGTGAATTATTCAAAACATATATACGACATCGCCATCAAAGGGAAATTTGATCAACAGAAAAAAGTGATGGAGATCACGGTGGAAGGTGTGCCAAACCAAGAAAATGTATTTTATGCGTTGACAAAAGCAGGTGTTGAAAGTGATTTTAAACCCTATACCAAGCTTGTTGAAATTGAATCAGCAGCGAGGATGACGGTGCAAGTGAGAATGAAGGGGGAGCTGATAGACCGTGCATCAGCAGATTTTACTGTTAATAAAGCAACTGGGCAAAAAGTTCTATTAGAGAAAGAGCCCGCACCGCAATATGCAAAGGGCGGCAGTGCTGCATTGGTGAATGGGATTTTAGGAAGCGATGGACGTTTTAACGACAACGAGTGGTTGGGATGGAACGGAGATGATTTTGTAGGAACGGTAAGCTGGGAGAAAAAAACATCGATAAGAAAAGTTGGGTTGCGGTTTTTTAATGCGCCATCAAGTTGGATTTATTTACCTACTCAGGTTGAATTGTTAGGTTCTGTGGATGGCGTTACTTATAAAGTGTTGGGCCTCAGAAAAGACATCGATACAAAGAAATCTGGTAACCAGCGTGTTGAGTTTATTATCAATCAAGAGGAGATGAAATATATCAAAATCAGGGCCAAGAATTTCGGGTTGATACCCAAGGGGGAGAATGGAGCAGGGAATCCGTCATGGTTGTTTGTGGATGAAATTGTGGTGGATTGATGTGTTCCACTGATAGGTAGGGTAGCGGGTTTGTTGAAAATTCAACAAGATATGTTTCTTGAAATCATAGGAAACCAGTGTGGCCGCCCATAAGTTGCTACACTGGTTTTTTCAACTTCCATATTTTTGGATGCAACGAGCATCATTCCGTTAGATTTTTTAGTCCAGGAATTCGCCTTTGTCCGAAAGTTTTGTCCTGATCCGTTTGCTGCTATTTTCCAAGATCAATTTGTAGACCTTTTTGGATTCGTTGCCATCGGAAACGTAATTAACCAGGTAAATGTCTTTTGCAATTGCCCAACCTGGATATTTATTTGCAACGGCTACTTGCACCACTCTAGGCAGTGCCACATTCTTAAATTTTTCAGCCGAGTGAATCATTGTACCTGTGTTGTCGTAAAATGCAAGAATTTGACCTTCTGGTAAGAAAAAAGATATGAAGTAGCTGTCGTATTCCTCTTCATAGAATTCAGAATTTTTAAGGTCGAAGCTAGCGGCCCTTCGTTCCAGCAGCTTAACCGGTTGGGCTGCGCTAGAATCATAAACGGATTTTAGGTATTTGTAATTGAGGCTTAGTACCCTAACTTCCGGGAGTGTAATTTGGCTGAAGGAATTGTTTGCAAATCCCAAAAAGGACAGGCAAAATAGGGTAATCAACTTTGATGTTTTCATAAGTGGGTTTTTAGAATTCTTGGAATATTGATTTTCATATTACAAATGTCTCTTCAATTTTAGAGGTATAAAATGGCGAATATCAATTTGAGGTCTGATTGAAATCATTGGGGTGGGGGCTTTACATTTGTTAGTGTTCTGAAAACTATCTATTTTTGCAGCCCTAGGGGAATTAGTCCGATGAATTTGAAATAAGGGGAATTAGCTCATCTGGTAGAGCGTTTGCATGGCATGCAAGAGGTGACCGGTTCGATCCCGGTATTCTCCACAGCTTTAAGAGGCTCACAGCGATGTGGGTCTTTTTTTGTTTGTCATCTCTCTTGAAATCCACGTCAGTCATAGCACATAGCCACTATAAACATTTAATGACAAAGAGCATAAATCTTGGAAGTTTGTTGTTAATTTAGAGTGACACTAAAAAATAACATTCCACTGTTCTGGAGCTAGCGAAAGGAAGGAGATACATAAACCAATCAAATTAATACCAATGGCAGAATTAACGAGAGTAGAAATAATTAAGCTGATAGCTGTTTCAGGAGACACATTAAAACTAAGAGGAGTTAATCTAAGTGGATTGGACTTAAGAGAACTTTATTTTAGGAATGCTCAACTAAGAAAAGCTAATTTATTTAAGGCAAACCTACGTGGGGCAAATCTTAGTGAGGCTGATTTAAGTGAGGCTGATTTATGTGAGGCCTCTCTAGAAAACGCTGATTTAAGAAATGCCAATCTAAATGGTTCTTATCTAAGTAGTGCTGATTTAAATGGTGCTAACCTAAGCAGTGCTCAACTAAGTGGTGCTCAGTTAAGTAAGGCTAATCTAGTTGGAGCTGATCTGAGTGGAGCTAACCTAACAGGAGCTGATCTAAGTAATGCTAATCTAGAAGGAGCTAATTTAACAGATGCAATTTTATCTGATGCAATAGGCTTATAACTCCTCAATCTGCGTGGATTTTCAGCATATTCTTAATGTAGTGTAGTAAACAACATTTTGGGTATCATTTGGGTACCTTAGTCCTTTTTAAAATGAGTAAATTGATTGTAAATTAATGTTTTGTAATGTATAAACCTCTTGCATGCCATGCAAGAGGT
>CANLED010000326.1 GCA_947489175.1 Chitinophagaceae bacterium
TGTAGTTTCGAATTCCATTATCCAGAACATCAGAAAACGGTAGAATCATTTACCTATGAGCACAATCAATCTTTCTTGGATTGGCTGGGTGATATTTGGAGCAATACAAAATCGCTGACATTTGAATCGCAATGCGCTGAACCGGAATGCGTGTATTGCGTGAATAAGGTGTAGTTGGTTGAGGAGGTTGAGTTTTGTTGAAGGAGTTGAAGTTAATTGAAGGGGTTGAAGTAGTTGAAGGGGTTGAAGAAAAGCATAAACCCTGATTATCATTGACAATCAGGGTTTATGCTTTTTTCTTGTTAGAAATGATGCGGAGACTGAGGGATTCGAACCCTCGAAACAGTTTCCCGTTTACACGCTTTCCAAGCGTGCTCCTTCAGCCACTCGGACAAGTCTCCTTTATTCGGACGGCAAAAATAAACCCTTATTCTCAGAAGCTGAAGATTTTTTTTGCATTGGCGGTAGTTACAGCCTCAACTTCCTTAAAATCCAATTGTTTTATTTCTGCAATTTTTTCAGCAACATATTTTATATAACTGGTTTCATTTCTCTTGCCCCTAAATGGAACTGGAGTAAGATATGGAGCGTCCGTCTCTAACACCAATGATTCCAACGGGATCGTCTCAATAAGTTTTGCCAGGCCTGCATTCTTATAAGTTACAACCCCTCCTATCCCCAACAGAAATCCAATCTCTATGATTTTTTTAGCTTGACGTTCATCACCGCCAAAACAATGAAAAATCCCCTTTACATTGCCTTGTCCAACTTCCTCAATAATTTTTATGCAATCATCCATCGAACTTCGCGTATGTATAATGATTGGCAAATCTCTTTTCATTGCCATCCTTATTTGTCGCTTAAAAGCATCTATCTGTTGGTCCTTGAATTCAGTTGAATGATAATAATCAAGCCCTATTTCCCCTATCGCCACAAAATTTTCCTTTGCCAACCATTCATCCACCAAATCAAGCTCTTTTTCATACCCTTCATCAACATAACAAGGATGTAGCCCCATCATTGGAATGCAATACCCTTCATGCTTCTTTGCCAACAACATCATAGCTTCATGCGTAGAAGAATCTATCGCTGGCAGGTAGATTTTTTCAACCCCAGCAGCCTTAGATCTCGCAACAATATCTACCAAATCTTCTTCAAATTCAGTGGCATATAAATGGCTATGTGTATCTATCATATTACAAATTATTATAATGTGTAAAAAAACATAACAACTTCATTGCGATGTAGTTAATAATAAAAAGAATTATTTAGTACCTTCCGCAAAGTTTTCATAGGGTACGGATTAAAAACGGGCCAGGGTTTTTACCCAGGCCCTCTTTTTTTTAGGTCATACCCAAGTTAAATACTACCAATTTTTTTCATTGAAAATCCCTGCTGGCGAGCATCTTCAAGTAATTTAGCCAAAGCAAAAAACATGTTTTTCTCTGCCTTCTCTAGGTCATGAAACAGATAAATCGACCCTTTTTCAAATGGAATTGAAACACGTTTAGCAACGTCTTGCGGACTCAATTTATTGCTATAATCTGCACTCAATATTGTCCACATCACAATTTTTTTTCCATCAGCAATGATTTTTTTACTCTGCACTTTTCTTATCCTCCCATAAGGTGGCCGAAACAATGTTGAGTTGATATATATATCAGCGTCCTTTACATCTTTCAAATAAGCTTCATCACTCACTTTCCAGCCATTTAAATGATGCTGGGTATGATTCCCTACTGCATGACCTTCTGCCAAAATTTGCTTGAACACTTCAGGATATCTTTTTACCCGATCTCCTATGCAAAAAAAAGTAGCTTTTGCATCATATTGATTAAGTAAGTTCAACACAGCTGGGGTAATGGTGGGGTGCGGCCCATCATCAAAAGTCAAAAACAATTCCTTTTGTTCCGTATCTATACGCCAAACCCAATCTGAATAAAATCTTTCTACAATTCTAGGTATCTTGGCGGGAATCATCATGCCCTTTGTTTTTAAATTTCTCGAAATTCTCTTTGTTCATCTCTTGTATCAACGTCAACAAATCTGTTTTACCTGTCCGCTTCTCAGCACTGGTAACAAATATTGGAGGCAACTCAACCCAAGTCTTTTTCATGTTCTCTGCAAACTGTTTCACATGCGCACTAACAACTTTCTGCGTCTCCTTATCTGATTTAGTAAAAACAATGCAGAAAGGAACTTCCCACTCACCCATCTTATTCACGAAATCTATGTCTAACTGCTGCGGCGTATGCCTAGCATCAATCAACACAAAAAGATTAACCAAATTTTCACGCTCTTTAACATAGTCACCAATCATTTTTTCCCAACTTTTTCGCTTGGATGCCGATACTTTGGCGAAACCATACCCAGGCAAATCCACCAAATACCACTGTGTCAACGGTGCTCCATCTTTCTCTTTGCTCTCAATAAAGAAATGATTGATGAGCTGTGTCTTGCCTGGAGTACCGGAAGTTTTGGCCAAATTTTTGATGCCTGTAAGCATGTTGATGAGAGACGACTTGCCAACATTGCTTCTTCCAATGAAAGCATACTCAGGCCTGTCGGGCTTTGGACAAGCAGTGTGGTCTGGATTACTGATAATATATGATGCCTTGGTAAAAATCATGGTTAAAATAAGATTTATAAAAGCTTTAAGAACGTTAGAGCCTAATTTGATTAATTTTGTAACAATGGGAAAATTTGCACACGATACAATAGTTCCGGATGTTGCCTCAAATTTATCGAAAAAAGAGCAGGTGGCACTCATGTTCAACAGAATAGCTCCACAATATGATTTTTTAAACCGATTTTTATCGGCGGGAATCGACATTAGCTGGAGAAAAAAAGCGTTGTCTTACCTCAAAAAAGACAATCCTCAAGCAATTTTAGATGTTGCAACCGGCACAGCAGATGTTGCCATGTTGGCTGCAAAAATTCTACAACCTAAAAATATCATTGGAATTGATATTTCTGAAGGCATGTTGGAATTGGGACGAATTAAGATAGCCGAAGCCGGGTTGAAAAACATTATTGAGCTCCAAACGGGAGACAGTGAAGAAATAAAGTTTGAAGACAATACTTTCGATGCAGTAACCGTTTCATTCGGTGTTCGAAATTTTCAACATTTGGAAAAGGGGCTTCAAGAAATAAACAGGGTACTAAATCCGGGTGGCAAACTAGTTGTTCTTGAATTCTCTAGGCCTTCACTGCCAGTCATTCAACAAATCTATAATTTGTATATGTCTGTGGTAGCACCTGGGATGGGAAAACTTTTTTCAAAAAATGGGGAAGCTTATCAATACCTCAACAATTCCGTTCAAAAATTTCCAGAAGGAAAAGATTTTATCAAAATTCTTGAATCCGTAGGATTTAAGAATACTTCATTCAAAAGATTAAGCCTAGGAATATGC
This sequence comes from Chitinophagaceae bacterium, assembly GCA_947489175.1. Lineage (GTDB taxonomy): Bacteria > Bacteroidota > Bacteroidia > Chitinophagales > Chitinophagaceae > Pollutibacter. Next base: position 3,414 of record CANLED010000326.1, read on the forward strand.
AGCATAT
>CANLED010000327.1 GCA_947489175.1 Chitinophagaceae bacterium
CTTTCCCGTCTAACAGCGGCCCTCAATTCTGACTGACTAAGACCCGATAGTGCCGGCAAGCCAACATCAGATCTTGTTCTCACTTTATTGATAGCGTCATAGACCGTCTGATCAATTTGATTTAACTCAATTTTGGCTTCGGCATAAGTCAAAAGTACTTCTGCATATCTTAATAGAATAAAGTTCAAACCACTTGCACCTGGATTGGCAAAATCTTCAGCAGATACATATTTTTTTAAAGAATATCCAGTAGAAGTATTGTATTGTGTTTTGCCTACTTCGTCACCACCATTCTGTCCAGGAACTGGCTTGAACATAATTCCACTTGGCAGTAAATCTCCATCTAAATACATGGTAAATCTCATTCTAGGATCTCTTCCAACATAAGGCAATTTAGGATCAAACCCTGAAGTTGGGTCACTAATAGACTTGCCATTTTTCATTGTAAACATATCAGCAAGTGCCTTGGTTGGAACGTAGTTACTGCCGCTTGTTTTTTGACTATATGGCCCCATGAAAACAAAAGCATTGTGGGTAATAGTACCAGCAAGAAATTGTTTATCAAATACAACCTCAACACTATTTTCATTGGCGTAGGTAAATAGCTTGCCATATTCTGGCAATAGATTATATACATTGAGGTCCATCGCAGCTTTTGCTGCTGCAGCAGCGTTGGTGTAATTGCCTGCCCAAAGATTTGCTCTTGCCCTTAATGAATGTGCAGCACCTTTTGTAATTCTTCCTTTATCTACTGAAGCATAAGTTACAGGCAATAGGGCCGCTGCTTCTGTAAGCTCTTTGTCAATGTATGTCCAGACATCTGCTGCCTTTGTTCGTGTAATTGTTAAGCCAACTTCAGGTGTTATCGAGGTCGTTACCAAGGGAACATCCCCATATAACCCAACAAGTTTCATATAATAGAATGCCCTCAAAGTTCTTGCTTCACCCTTTAACTGATTGATCAGAGTTGCATTTGTGGTTTTAACTCTATCAATATTATCAAGCACATAATTAGCAAGAAAAATTCCTCTGTAACCACTCTGCCACTCAGATTGAATTCTTGAATGTGATGCGTCATAAGTTCCATTTTCAATATTTAACTCAACTGTAAATGTTGTATTTGTATGGCCGATATCTGTAATTCCGTCCAATACAAATAAGTTAATAGCATCCAATGCTTGATAAACTGAGTTTACAGCAGATTTTGCATCCGCTTCTGTTTTCCAATATATCGTTGATGAAACCCTGTCATTTGGAACGGTTTCCAACACATCCTTTTTACAATTTTGAAAAAGGAATGCCAATACAAAAAGTCCAAATATTTTATAATTTACTTTCTTTTTCATTTCAATTTATTTATTCAATTAAAAATTGATACTTAGTCCTGCTGTTATCAAATTTGTCTGTGGATAATAAGTACCCCTTCCAGAATCTGCCTCAGGATCAAGATTCCAGTCGTTCAATTTAGAAAACGTCAGAATATTTGTTGCTGAAACATATACGCGGGCACTACTGATACCAACTTTTTTACAATCAGCTGCGGATATAGTATGCAATAACTGAATATTTTTTAACCTAAAATATGATCCGTCTATGATCAAGCGATCTGATGTATTTACATTTCTTTGATCACTTTTTCTTGGTAGCGGAAATCTTGCATTTATATTTTGAGGAGTCCAATAATTGTTGGTAATCAACTTAGTTGCAAACCCTTCAAAAATTCCTATTTCTGATAAAGCGCCTGAAAGACGGGTGTCAACATCAGCAGCACCTTGGAAGAATAAATTCAGTGTAAAACTTTTGTAAGTCAACTCAGTTGTTAAACCAAATGTGTATTTAGGAAATGGATTTCCAATCATGGTCCAGTCGTCGGCAGTAATCTTACCATCTTTATTTAAATCCACATATTTAACATCCCCAGGCTTTGTGCCAGATGCAATTGTTGGATAAGTAGCTACATCATTTGCATCAAGGAAATAACCATTGGTTTTGTATCCCCAATGCGCGTTGTATGGCAAGCCTACTTTTACAATATAGCGTGGATCTAAATCGTAAGAACTATTGATATATGGACCACCTCCATTAAGATCAACTACATTATTTTTATTGATGGCCATATTACCATTGAAGGAATATTGAACTTTGTGGTCGTTGTTACGATACCCCAAAGTAAACTCCCAACCTTTATTATCTACTATCCCTGCATTCTGGGTTGAAGAAACAAAACCTGTAACCACAGGAAGCGGCAAAGCAAGAAGAATTCCAGTTGTTCTTTTATTATAATAATCTACAGAAAAAGAAACCTTGTTGTTAAACATTTGGCCCTCTAAACCAAGATCCGTCTGTGTATTTGTCTCCCAGGTAATATTTGGATCTGCCAAGGTTCCAACAGAAAATGTTTGGGCTGCTGCGCCACCAAAAGAATAAGAACCTTGAGAAAGAGATGCATAATAGCTATAAAGAGGAACAGTTTGGTTACCTGTTTTACCCCATGATCCCCTTATTTTCAAATCAGAAAAAGGAAGATTAAGGTCTTCAAAAAACTTCTCTCTTGAAATTCTCCATGCTGCTGAAAATGAAGGGAAGAAACTATATTGATTATCCCCAGTAAACCTTGAAGATCCATCATATCGTGCGTTGGCTTCCAGCAGGTACTTCCCATCATAAGCATAATTCAACCTGGAGAAAGCTGAACGCAAACCAAATTTGTATTCTGACCCGCCATTATTTTTGGTTGCGTCATTGGCACCTTGCCCGATCGACTGAATATCATTATTATAAAACCTTTCCCTGTATCCACTTAAGCTTGTTCCTTGATTATACAACTCTGAATAACCCAAAAGCCCTTTTAGTTCGTGCTTATTGATTTTCTTGGTATAATTAAGCAAGTAGTTCGATGTAACTTCTGTAGACCGATCTCTTGATTCTGTTAATGAATTATTCGCAACAGTATAAGTTCTTGAATTGATGGCATCAAAATTATATATATTGTTCTGATAGGATTTCGTTTCAGCATAATCAAAAACGCCAGCAACCTGTGCAGAGAAAACCAGGTCTTTTAAAACTTCATACTCTAGTTTGGCTGAACCATACAGGTAATGTGTAGCAATGCTATTATTTCCTGACTTTTCTGCCAATAACAGTGGATTAAATCCTTGCGGACTTAGTCCATATGATCCATCTGCATACTTAGGAGCAGCAAACATGGTACCATGAAGAAACCTATTAAATACATCGGTGGCGAATGGACGAAGAGATAAATTATAACGATAATTGAGGTCTGTGCTGAACTTCAACTTAGAACTAAGTTGCATATCATTATTCATTCTTATTTCGCGAATCTTAGCTCCATAATTTGGCGCAATTCCACCTTGATCCATATATCTCATACTCACCC
>CANLED010000328.1 GCA_947489175.1 Chitinophagaceae bacterium
GAGGGTGAGTGAACAAATTGATGCATTGGAAATCATGGGTATTAATACCAAAGCATATTTGATATTACCAAAGAGTTTGGCAGCATTGATAACAATACCTTTGTTGGTGGTTATTTCTATGGCACTAGGCATTTGGGGAGGGAGAATGATAGGTGACATCACCAATATTCTACCCCATGAAATTTATGACAAAGGATTGCATGAAACTTTTGTTCCTTACAACGTAACCTTCGCATTAACCAAAGCATATTCCTTTGCGTTTATCATAACAGCCATCCCTGCTTATTTCGGATACAATGTGAGGGGTGGAGCGCTAGAAATTGGACGAGCAAGTACAACATCTGTTGTAACAAGCTGTGTGATGATCTTGTTAGCAGATTATGTTTTAGCAACAATATTGCTATAAAAAAACGAAATGATTCTAATAAAAGACATACAAAAAGGTTTCTCAGGAAAGTCGGTCATAGAAGGCGTTTCAAGTGAATTTGAGACTGGAAAATGCAATCTAATTATTGGAGCGAGTGGAAGCGGTAAGACTGTTTTGATGAAATGTTTGGTTGGACTTATAACGCCAGATTCTGGTGAAATCATCTACGATGGTGAAAATTTTTCTTTGATGAGTCAAGATCAATTAAAGATCATGCGAAGAAAAATAGGCATGTTGTTTCAGGGTTCGGCTCTATTTGATAGCATGACAGTGGAGAAAAATATTTTTTTTCCATTGGATATGTTCAGCAATGAAACCAAAGGCGAAAAGCAAAAAAGAGTGGATGAAGTATTGGATAGGGTGAATTTGAATGGGGCACACAAAAAATTTCCAGCAGAGATAAGTGGAGGCATGAAAAAAAGAGTTGGAATAGCCAGGGCCATTATATTAAATCCAAAATATCTTTTTTGCGATGAGCCAAATTCTGGACTAGATCCTCAAACATCATTGGTTATTGATAAGTTGATTAAGGAAATTACAATAGAATATAACATCACAACTGTAATTAATACACACGACATGAACAGCGTGATGGAAATTGGAGATAGGATCATGTATATGTACCAAGGTAAAAAAGAATGGGAAGGCACTAACAAAGAAATTATTTTTAGCAAGAGTGAAAAATTGAATAGTTTTATTTTTGCGTCTGAATTTCTGCAGGATGCTAAGGATATGAGGATGCTTGAATCAAAGGGTAAAATTGATCAAAATAGGGATATGGAGAAATTGATGGGGGAAGAATAGTTGAGTTTAGTTGAAGGGGTTGAAATTAGTTGAAGGGGTTGAAGTAGTTGAAGGGGTTGAAGAGTTTAGTTGTTTAGTCGTTTAGGTGTTGAGGCTTCCTTCTTCATTCTGTATTCGGTGCCTGAGCTTTTCGAAGGCCATTTTTCATTTTAAAAAACGCCTTTTTTATTCCTCTTTGCTCATTTTCCTTACCTTCGCACCACAAAAAATAATCTTAATATGTCGGTTCTTGTAAATTCATCTTCAAAAATTATTGTTCAGGGTTTCACTGGAACAGAAGGAACCTTTCATGCTACCCAGATGATCGAGTACGGTACACAAGTTGTTGGTGGAGTTACTCCAGGAAAAGGAGGAAGCACACATTTAGATAGACCTGTTTTCAATACTGTATCAGACGCTGTAGCCAAAACAGGCGCTGATGTTAGCATCATATTTGTTCCTCCAGCATTTGCAGGAGATGCCATTATTGAAGCTGCAGAAGCTGGAATTGGCTTGGTCGTTTGTATTACAGAGGGCATTCCAGTTCAAGACATGGTTAAAGTAAAAAATTATCTTCAAGGGAAAAATACCAGGTTAATCGGACCAAACTGTCCAGGTGTAATCACAGCGGATGAATGCAAGGTAGGCATCATGCCAGGATTTATTTTCAAGAAAGGAAATATCGGTATCGTTTCTAAATCAGGAACGTTAACATACGAAGCTGCAGATCAGATTGTAAAAGCAGGAATGGGAATTACCACAGCCATTGGCATTGGTGGTGATCCAATCATCGGCACACCAACAAAAGACGCTGTTGAATTGTTGATGAATGATCCAGAAACTAAGGGTATTGTAATGATTGGTGAAATTGGTGGTGGCATGGAAGCGGAAGCTGCCATGTGGATTAAGGAATTTGGAACAAAACCTGTCGTTGGGTTCATTGCTGGTCAAACGGCACCTCCAGGCAGAAGAATGGGCCATGCTGGTGCTATCATCGGAGGATCTGATGATACAGCAGAAGCAAAAATGAAAATAATGCGCGAATGCGGCATATATGTGGTTGACAGTCCAGCCGACATTGGAAAAACCATGGCAGATGCAATGTCGAAATTGTAGTCAAGAAAAAATTAATAAAAAAGGATCAACTTCTGTTGGTCCTTTTTCATTTTTATAAATGAATTTGATCGTCCTAAGAAATCCTTGTTAATTGAATCATTTTTTTTATTTTTATCAGTTTAAATCTGAAAAATTCAATGAACAAAAACGAGGCATACAATATCCCATTTAAGTATAGACGAATAGAAAATCTGCATATTTTATTGTGGCTAATTAAAGATGCGTGTTGGGCTTTAAATTTAAAATACCCTGGCATGTTAATGATTATACCAACAATGATTGTGGCGGTACTTATCACCTATCAAACAAGAAAAATTACCAGTGAATTCATCCACAACCTGGCCGTAGATTTTTGGATATTTGCCAACTGCACTTGGATGACAGGAGAGTTTTTCAGCTTGGAAGAAAATCTTGTGGGGCCATACGGTTTGAGGCAACTTTCTCTTATTCCATTTAGCATTGGTTTGATCATACTTGGTTATTATTATCTTTTCCTTATTCATAAAAAAGGTTTTCAAAAAAAAATTGTAACACAGACAGAACAAGCTATTGGAGAGGTAGATGGTTTAGACAAGAACTAATCTTTTCATAAATGGGCTCCTTGAAGTATCTTTGTGCCCTCAAAAAAGAGTATCAAAATATAATATATGTTCAGATCACATACATGCGGCGAACTTAGGTTACAAAATGTTGGAGCAAGGGTAACCTTGGCCGGTTGGGTACAAACGGTAAGGAAGTTCGGTTCAATTACATTTGTTGACTTGCGTGACCGTTATGGGATAACTCAAGTTGTTTTCAGTGAAAGTCACAATACACAACTTAGCGAGCATCCATTGGGCAGGGAATTTGTATTGCAAGTAAAAGGAAAAGTGATTGAAAGAAGCAACAAGAATGCTGTCATAGAAACTGGTGAAATAGAGATTGAAGTCACTGAATTCACCATTTTGAATAAATCGGCAGTCCCTCCATTTACCATTCAGGACGATACGGATGGCGGAGATGATATCCGCATGAAATACAGGTATTTAGACCTTAGGAGGAATGCAGTAAA
>CANLED010000329.1 GCA_947489175.1 Chitinophagaceae bacterium
AAGAACTTTTCCTCTTACAAATGGATTTTTGAAGGAAACACCGTTTCTGTCACCAATAAGTTGTTCGCAAAATTAGGTGGAACTTATATTGTTGAAGCAATCAATTTCAATGGCTGTAAAGACTCTTCTTCAATTTCTGTAACAGTTAATTCTCTTCCTGCAAAACCAATATTGGTTACTAATGTTGGATTTACTAATACAATTTGTCAAATTGACAGCACTAGATTAGAAGCCACAACTTCAAGTTTTGTAAATAAATATGCATGGTATACCGGCACGTCTTTGGCACCGGTTTTAATTACAGGAGCTGCTCAGAAAAGTTATATTGTGAAAGGTCCTACAGCAATGGGCTCTTCACCCATCAATGTTAACTATTTTGTAAGAGCTATCGATTCAAAAAATTGTTTTAGTGCCCCTTCAGATTCTGTTGTTGTTACCATCAAGCCTACACCTGTTTCATCTATTTCAGCAAGTGGCGCTCCTACCACTTTCTGTGAAAGTGATTCAGTTGCATTATTTGATGCACAGCAAACATTAGATCGTAGAGAGTGGACAAGAGATAATATAATTTTTGCTATCAATACTAAGTCAGTGGTTGTAAATACATCAGGTGTTTATAGGTTGAGGATTGTCAATACTTTCGCATGTACAATGATGTCAAACCCAATTTTTGTTACTGTAAATAAGTTTCCTATAATCCCCACAATCATCCCAGATCCTTCAGTTCCAGAAATTACTCCAACAGGTCAGCTAAATATCTGTACGGGCAGCAACACAATTTTAAGAACATCATCTGTTACAGATGGTAGTTACCAATGGTATTATAATGGTACTATCATTACAAATGCAAAGTCTATTAGTATAACCGCTAATAAAGCAGGAAATTACAAGGTGATAACAACGTTAAATGGTTGTGCGGCTCCATCCGCTGAAACAGTATTAGATTTATTGCCACTGCCAAATGGAACCTTGGTTGTACCTGCCGTTACTGCATTGTGTGATGGTTATACTGTAACAATGAATGCAACAAATTCTTTTGCATATCAGTGGTATTTGAACAATACCAAATTATTTGGTGCAAATTCAGCTGATTATGTAGCTAAAAATCCGGGGGTTTATAAAGTGGAGTTTGCCACCGATAAAGGTTGTAAAAGCATGAGTTCGAATTTTGTTAATCTATCGCTGATAAAGAAACCAGCTGCTGCCTTTACTTATGATTATTATTGTATCAATGTACCTGCTTCTTTTACAAATCAATCAGTTAGCACAAATAGTGGTACTGTTAATTATTTATGGAGTTTCCAAAATGGCAAAACAGACAGTTCCATTAACGCAATACATACTTATTCTAAATCTGGTTTGTATCGGGTAAACCTGTCTGTTATACCCGCTGCTTGTCCGCAATTGACAGATTCAATCAGTGCCAATATTAATGTAGAGCAACCTTTTAAGGGTGTTTATTATACCCCACTGAATGCCTTGTTGGGGAAACCTGTCAGCTTAATTGCCCGCTCATTTGGAGATTCATACCAATGGAGACCTTCAACAGGGTTGAATAGTCCATTCATAAGAATTCCTATTCTTACACCTACAACTGAACAACTTTATACAATTCAAATTGTAAATAGGGCGGGATGTTTGACAGTAGATTCCATGTTGGTAAGGATTTTTGACGAAAGTGATGTTTTTGTTGCAGGTGGCTTTACCCCCAATAACGATGGAAACAACGACAGGGTTTATCCAATATTGGCGGGGATTTCATCCTTCAGCTATTTTAAGATTTATAATCGCTGGGGTGTTGTTGTACATCAGTCCAATTCAACAGATCCTGCTCAAGGTTGGGATGGCCGATACAAAGGGAAAGATCAACCTGCTGATACTTACTCATGGGTTGTTCTAGCAGAAGGCATTAACGGGAGGGTAATAGCAAAATCGGGTAGCTTAATACTGATAAGGTAGAAATTCAAATTATAAAAATGCAACTAACTATACGGCTCACTGTTTTGTTCTCTGTTTTTTGTTATTGTGCAACTGCCCAAGATCCTCAGTTTTCACAATACTTCTCTTCACCATTGTCGTTAAACCCTGCATTTACAGGGTACTACGATGGCACACACCGCATTGCATCGAACTTTAGGAATCAGTGGGTAGGAGCGGGAGATCCATTCACAACTGCTTCAGTGTCTTTTGATACCAGGGTGATGAGGGAGAAGTTGAACAAGAATCTGCTTGGAATTGGTGTAATGGCCATGACGGATAGAACAGCTTCAGGTTCTTACAACAGCAATTATGTTTCTTTATCAACCGCTTATCACCAAGCATTAGATGAGGAAGGATATCAGCATCTTGGACTTGGTTTCCAAGGAAGTATGGGAACAAGAGTTCTTGATTACAACAAAGTTTCATTCAATTCACAATTTGCCAGCAGGGGTTTTGACCTAACATTGCCCAACAATGAAAATTTTGTAACACGCAGGGCGAGTTATTTGGATTTTAATTTTGGGTTGATGTATAACTATCTAAAGGACAGAAAACGATTTTACATAGGAACCAGCTATTATCATGTTAGTCAGCCTAGTATGACATTTTTGGGAAATGATCCGTATATCCTGCCCGCCAGGTTTACCGTTCATAGTGGCGCATCTTTTCTTGTAGGGCCACAAGGTGAATTATTTCTAAATGTACAATACATGACACAAGGCGGTTCTACAAATCAGGTGATTGGAGCTGCTTATGGGTACAGTCCACAACAATCCAACGACGAAAATGTATTTTATGCAGGCTTGTTTTATAGGCACAAAGATGCTGTTTACCCCTATATCGGATACCTTTTTAATGATTTACAAATAGGTGTTACTTATGATGTAAATACCACAAACCTTCAAATAAGTAATTCAAGGAATAAAAGTTTTGAGCTTTCTATAATCTATCACTTTTTTGACCAGAATGAGTTGCGCAGGGTAATGCCTTGGTATTGATGGGAGGTTGAAGAGGTTGAAGGGGGTTGAAGGAGTTGAAGGATCTTAAACCTCTTCAACTCCTTCAACCTCTTCAACTGTATATGCTACTTCAACCCCTTCAACTCCTCCATCTACCATCCTATCCCATAATCCTCTCCGTGGTTGCTGGATCCGCCCCATAAACTTCCGTGCTTCCAATCAAACCAAATGGCGTTGATTGGACCAGAAGTTCTTTCTTCAAAATTTAGCTGGTACCCCATTTTCTTAAGGGCTGTCCGCACCGATTCTGGTGTTTTGTTTTGGAGCAAGATATTGCCTGGTCTTGGTTTTCTGTCGTCAATGTTGCTGCCTCCTAATGAAAGCCAAAGCTGGTTCGAATTGATGTTCGCAGCCTCTGATGC
>CANLED010000330.1 GCA_947489175.1 Chitinophagaceae bacterium
ATGATAGGCTTATAATATGGAGCAGTTATCGCGAAATACGCTTTTTCAAGTTCCCAACCTTTCCCAAATTCACCCCATGGGTCTAAGGTTGCATTTTGCACACCCCATTCTGTAAGGGTCTGTTTTGCATAATTTGCTGCTTTAGCATACCCCGGAGAATTTGCCAACCTATTTCCATTGAGGTCTGTAAGGTGGAGAACGATATCCATTACCTTAGACCTGTTAAGACCTTCATCCCTGATTTTTTGCATCATGGCAAGATCAACATTTTCTTGCTGAGCGAACATGCTCAATGGCAATGAAAAAGCCAAAACAAAAAATTTAACTATTTTTTTCATGATAATATTTTTATGAATATAGGAATTTTTAGTGATGGATAAACGAAGAAGCCATCAACATGAGGCTTGTTTTTTTGCAAAAAATCCAATCAAAACGGAAAATAGTAAACAGGTTAAAAAAGCCCATCTTAGATTAGATGCATTTGAAATCAAACCAACAAGAGGCGAGCCAATTAAAAACCCAACATAACCCATCATTGAAATTGTTGAAATAGCCACTCCAACTGGAACAACAGTATTTTGTGAAGAAAGCAGAAATGTAATTGGGATAATGCACGATACACCTAATCCTACCAATATAAATCCTACTACTATTAAAGCGGGATGTACAAAAATGATTGCAACTAAAAAGCCAGCAGACAAAAGCAACGAACTAAGTTTGATGATGTTAATTTCCCCAAACCTAGCAATCAATTTATCACCCCAAAATCGACCAATCAACATGGCCATTAAATAGAATGCATATCCCACAACATAAAATTTATTTGAAACATGCCCAATCTTAGAAAAATAAATCCCACTCCAATCTCCCATAATGCCTTCACAGAACATGCAACAAAATGCAATGAAACCGAGCAACAACAATTTATTTTGTTTACCAACAAATAATTTGAATTGCGTTTGAGGCGAACTTATATTGGGTATTTTATCAATCAACAAAAAAATAAATACCAGACAAAATAGTGAAATGGCAATTACATGCAATTGAATGCTTACATCATTTCCAATAAACAACAAACTCACCAAAGCCCCTATCAAGGTGGCCAAGCTCCAAATTCCATGAAACGAATTGATGATTTTTTTCTGATATCTTGATTGAATAAAAACAGATATAGTATTGATTGAAACATTATAGAAAGTCCTGGTAACACCAAAGAAAAATAATACAAGGTACAGTTGCCATCGTTGATTTGAAAAACCGAGTATCAAAAGCAATACCACAAAGGAAATTGAAGAAATCGTAAGCACTCTTTTAATGCTAAATTTATATGTTATAAATCCGGCAAATGGCATTGAGACAAGCAGTCCGATTGGCAAAAAGGCCAATAGTAAACCAAGCTCTGCGTTGTTTAATGAAAAACGTTCTTGTAATCCAGGAATTCTTGATGTAAAGGTTGATAAAATCAATCCAGAGAGAAAAAAGAAAACGGATAGTGTAATTCGATCCCTGACTAATTTATGTTCAGCATCATCATCAGGAGATAAAAACAAAATTCGTGTAAAAAGTTTCCATGATTTCATTAGTTGAACTATAGTTTCAGTTGCAAACTTCAGTTAACTTTGTCAGAGTTTATAACTGTCGTTTATATTAATCAATGTAGAGTATGTTAACACCTAAATCTAATCACTCTCTCAATAAAGTAACCGACATTAATCCAATAACGACATCATTAGAGATGGCTTTCAATGTCAGGCTTTTCAATTCCTTTGCAGGATTTAGCAACATATCAAATACGGTAGCAGCTCCACCATCAATTTTCTTACCATTGTATTTTGCCTTTGACTCCTCTCCAGAAACAACTCTTCCCGTCTTTAAGTGCACGCGCATTGGCCGTGGCTGCTTGAGTGAAAATGCAAAGCCATCTGTATAATAATCCTGATCAATTGGCCACCAAGTTTCTGGGTTTCTGAGCAACAAACTATCAACCGTTCCATCTGAATATTCAACAATTATTTTACCATTTGTCAACTGACTTTGCATCGGATTTGTAGATCCAGCCATTAAAAAATATGCATGGGAAGCCTTGCCAGACAAGGGTATCGTTGTGCTTCTAGGATAATTGTCCCACTGTGAAGTAAAGAGAATGTTGTTTTTATTATCATCGCCTGGCGTATTAAAACGAATACCCTTGGGCAACAATATTTCATTTTTATCTCCCGCCAATTTTCGAAGGCCGCTATCATTTACATCAAAGGTTTCAAGCGGATGGGGCCAATCGCCAATGCCCTGCCAGGGCAGCTGCAATGTAGTAACAGCAGGCCTTGGAGAGAGGTACTTGTTTTTGAAGATTTGCGTAACCTTGTCATTGAAGTAAGGAACCAGATCAACCGTTTCAAGCATTACTTGTTTTTCCCCTATCCAGTTGATCAGCTGGGTATTTATTTTTTTACCATCGGGATACTCAACCGTCAGCTTATTTGTTCCAGGAATCAACTCAGCAAGCGGAAGCGTCAAGGGTGATGATAATTTTCCGGGAGTAGCTTGAACGGATGCGGAATATCCATTAACATGAACCGTCGCTGACATATTTGTAGCAGTATTGTTTTGAAGTCGAAACGTATTGATATTATCTTCCTTGGTGTTTTCCGCAATCAATTCAACAGGTGGAACAACTGAAAAACAAAGAGGCATCCACCATATCAACTCACCTTGTTTCAATTGAACAAAAATGGTATACTTGCCAACTGAAGTATTGACAGCTGCACTGAAACCATTGGCAGTTGTGTGCAAACCCTTCAACGCAGTTTGGGGATCATATACTTTTAAGAGGGATGCTGTCGGAAAACTTTGCTTCACTGCCTGCCCCTGGATTAATGAAGCCTCGGCTAAAGGCGAAATAGGGTCGGCGCCTTTCCAGATAATCCTGACCTCATATCTTTTAGCAGCAGGAACAATGATTTCAATTACTGGTGAACCTACTGCATCAGCAATATTTTTCCACTGTGTTTTCCTTCCATTAACCAAAACGGCCTCTACCTGACCACGGGCGATTGCCCGGAAGACTAGATTCATTGTTCCTGAAAACCTAGTATCCAACTTATAAACATCTATACGTCCAACTCTTTTAAAATCAAAGGAAATGTCTGGCGATGAAAAGGAAGCATATTCCCAAGCGGCTGGCAATCCCGGCCGAACCAATAATTTCTTCTCCAATGCATCAGGCACGATGCCGAAAAGTCCTTCAACCAAGGCCCTTGAAAATATCCCAACAGGATCAGCAAAATCCCGATAAGACTCACCCCTGGCTGCATCTGTTGCAGAAATCAACACAAAATTTCCGGGACTTCCGCCCA
>CANLED010000331.1 GCA_947489175.1 Chitinophagaceae bacterium
TTAATTTTATAAACCTAAGGTTATCTTGAACTACTTCTAATTGAGTAGTGTCATAAGTTACTAAATAAGAGCCTAAATCATTCCATTTTGTTGAATCTGTTTGGCTTCTTATATAGCGCCTAACTTTAAACGAAGGTCTTCCTAAGTTATCTGTGATTTTTGCATCAATTTTGTCTTGAATGATGTAGGAATGTATCTCTTTTTCTGTGCTTAAATTTACATAGACAGTAGAATCTAATTTATAGGTAATAAACCTGCCAATTTGCAATGGATAATAATCTCTAATTTTTTCCGATCGGAAAATTTCAGTTTCTTTTTGACAAGAATTAAAAAGAGTAAAGCATATTACAAGTATGGTTATTAGTTTACGCAATTTACTATCTATTTTTATTTTTTTATTTAACGTAAACTAAGGCCATTTATTGTAAATTAATTTGGCTGTTGCGTTGAATGATTCCTCCACCAATTACATCATCCCCTTCATAAAATACGGCAGATTGTCCAGGCGCAACTCCCTTTGCCTCGTTAAAAAAGTCGACCCTAACACCATTCTGCTCATTGAATAAAAAGCCATTTGTTCCAGCATCACGATACCTGATTTTTACAGAAGCTTCCAAGCCATCTACTATGCCAGGGTATTTGATGAAATTCAGCTGACTTACATGCATGCTGGATTTTAAGAGATCATCTTCATCCCCAAGCACAACTATATTATTAGTAGGATCAATTTCAGTAACAAATACAGGTTTGCCAAAAGTTATGTCTAATCCTTTTCGCTGACCGATGGTATAAAATGGATAACCTTTGTGTTTCCCTAATATTTTACCATTTTTGTCTGTAAAATTACCTCCATTCAGGTTTTTTTCTAGTCCCTCAACATTCCTTTTTAAAAATCCACGGTAATCATTGTCAGGCACAAAGCATATTTCATAGCTTTCTGACTTTTTTGCGAGTTCAGGATATCCAAAGTCATGAGCCATTTGTCTTATTGCTGTTTTTCTATAATCTCCAAGTGGAAGTAGAGTTCTGCTTAGCAAATCTTGTTGCAATCCCCAAAGAACATAGCTTTGGTCTTTTGTTTCATCAACTGCTTTGCTTATTAAAAACCTGCCATTTTCTTCTCTTGTTTTAGCATAGTGACCGGTTGCCATAAATTCACAATCAATAGCATTGGCTCTTTTAAGCAATGCACGCCATTTTATATGCGTATTACACATTACACAGGGGTTAGGTGTTCTTCCTGCAATGTATTCATCTATAAAATTTTCAATGACAAAGTCGCCAAATTCTTCCCTAATATCAAGTACATAATGAGGAAACCCGTGGTGAACGGCAGCTGCTCTAGCATCATTAAATGAATCAAGGTTACAACATCCTGTTTCTTTTTTACTACCACCAGATGCTGCATAGTCCCACGTTTTCATGGTAATTCCAATAACCTCATAACCTTGTTCATGAAGCATCAGGGCAACAACTGTACTGTCAATTCCACCACTCATGGCCACCAAAACTTTTCCGTGCCTGCTCATGTTTTTTATGCAAATTTAATACAAAAAGGGGAGGGGGTAAAAGGATTATTTTTTATAACATTCTAGGGCAGTTAATCTATCAAATTATTTTTAACAGCAAAGAAAACCAACCCAGCTGTATTTTTGGTTCCAAACCTCTCCATCAGCCTGTCTTTAATTGATTCCACTGTTCTTGGAGAAATTTCCATTTTAACAGCAATTTCAGCAGCCGTATATTCTCTACAGAGTAGTTGAATAACTTCTTTTTCTTTGTCAGACAACACGATTTCGCTATTTAATGAGGGAATTGTTTTATTTCTGGTGATGGATTTTTTTAGAAGGACTCTGTTGACAAAGTTGTTTAGGTAGTAACCCCTTACCATTACTTCAACAATTGCTTTTTTAATTTCGGAAGGTTCTGAATTTTTTAGCAGATAGCCATTTGCACCATTTTCCATGAGGTGAGAAACAAAACGTTCATCTTCGTACATGGTTACGATGAGAATTTTAACGTTAGGGTATTTTTTGCTGATTTCTTTGGTTGTTTCAATGCCATCTTTTCCAGGCATCCTTAAGTCTAGCAAAACTACGTCTGGCATGTCTAAAGGAAGTTTTTGGATTAGTTCTTCGCCATTGTCTGCCTCCAAAATAAATGAAATATTGGTGTATTGTCTTAAAGATAAAATGATTCCTTTACGGAAAATTTTATGGTCATCCGCTATTCCAACTTTAATAAGGTCCATTCTTTAAATTTGTTATATTTCAGGTAAACAAAAACTAGATTTATGTTATTTACCTTGATTTATTTTACAAATATAACGTTTTAGGCGTTCGGATCTATAGAAACAGGCATTTCGAGGGTAACCTTATAAAAAGTTTGTGAAGCATCTTTTTCAAAAAGAACAGTTCCATTTAACACCCTCATTCTGCTTTGGATATTTTTCAATCCCAACCCAGTGGATGTTTTGTTCATTTTTTCCATATCTGCTTGTGTGATTCCTTTACCATCATGGTGAACACGTATGTAAAATTTGCTTTCACTAATATTTTGAGTTAAATGAATGAAACTTGAATTGCTGTGTTTCAAAATATTGTTAACTAGTTCTTGTGTAACCCTAAAAACCAGGAGTTCTCTAGATGGAATTAATCTTTCTCTGTAATCATGAAACCTGCAATTGGCATTGATTGCTCCAGAGCCACTAATTTTTTGGAATAGGTCATTTATAGCTGATTCCAATCCAAAATTTTTCAGCGTAGGAGGCATTAAGCTGTGAGATATATTTCTGATTAACTGAATTGTATCATCAATAATTTGTTTTGCATTGTAAATGCTTTGAATTTGAACCGCCATTTCTTGATGAACCAGATTTTCGTTTAAATACAAACGAGCTGTAGCTAAAAGTGGACCAGCATCATCATGCAAATCAGCAGCGATGCGTTGCCGTTCTTCTTCTTGCCATCTAATAGACGCGTTTAATAATATTTGCTGCTGCTCTTCTTCTAATTGTTGAAGTTGTTGTTGATACTTGATGACTTTCCGTTGGTGGAAAACTATGAAAACTACCAATCCAATAGCCAAAACTAACATCCCCAAAGTGCCAAAAAATAGCACTGTAGAAACGTTTGAAGAGGATTGTACGGATTGGAGTAGGGGCATTTTATATTTATGTATTTAGTTCTCTTTGAGGATTAATTTACTTTCTTTTACTTTTTGAATGAAAGCGAAAGAAATTATTAAATTTCTGAGCGCAAGTATTAAAGAATTAATTATGATATAAGATTGTTGAAAATTTATATCGATTAAGTTATTTTTTGAAAGTATAT